>JAZDFJ010000058.1:0-32077 GCA_043807995.1 Candidatus Woesearchaeota archaeon | reverse complement strand
GTCTCTATATGGTCTTTGTTTCTCTGGTCAGAGGCATTCAGCTCAAGAAGCTCTAGGTCCAGCTCATCTGCGATTGCATGGATTGCAGCTGTTTTGCCCACTCCCGGCGGACCATGGACTATTATCGGCTTAGAGCCTCTTCTATAGCTCTGGATATGCCTCTTTAACTGCTCAAGGGCAATAAACTGGCCCTGTATCTCGGAGCTGTTTTTTGGCTTGTATTTCCTCACCCAGATCATATCAGAAGGTAATGTTATTTGATATTTAATGTTTTTGATTTGACAGGCTCTGCCCGAAATTTCCTGCCCGGCCCTGTTCCGAGCTTTATTTTTTTCTGAATAAAGTGCGTTGCGCGGGGTCGCCCCATTCGGGGACGCAGCACTTTGTTGTACGAATTCTGAAAGTGAGGTTGGCTAGGCAGGCGAGCGAATGCGAGATTACGGGCAGAGACGATTCCTGAGAATGCTTTTCTGCTGTTTTTCAGAATATCCCTGCAATCCTTGAATTGCAGCCAGGACATCTGCTGTTTTTCAGAATGTTCTTTACAACTCTAAATCCTGCTCTCTCAATCAAAAGCTGTCCGCAGCTATGGCAGAATGTGTTTTCCTTTTCTCCTGCAAAGACATTGCCGAGGTAAACATAGTTTAATCCTGCCTTTTTTGCAATGTCAAAGGCTTTGTTCAGTGTTTCAACAGGAGTTGATGAGAGCTCTGCAAGCTTGTAGTCAGGATGGAATGCAGAGAAGTGCAATGGCACGTCTGCTCCGAGGTTTTCCTTTATCCAGATGCACATCTCTTTAATTTCCTTTGGCTCGTCATTTAGTGTGGGGATTATGAGATTTGTTATCTCAAGCCAGACATTGTTTTTTTTCAGGAACTTCAGTGTTTCCAGCACAGGCTCGAGCCTTGCAGAGCAGGTTTTTTTATAGAAATCGTCGCCGAATCCCTTGAGATCGATATTAGCAGCGTCGATGAAACCGACCATCTCCTGCAGTGCTTCTTTGCCTGTGAAGCCATTGCTCACTATTATGTTTTTTATCCCTTTATTTTTTGCAAGCACTGCAATGTCTTTCATGTATTCAAAGAATATTGTCGGCTCATTGTAGGTGTAGGCTATTATCCTGCATTTGTTTTTTACTGCAAGCTCAACAATCTCTTTAGGAGAAACCTCTTTTATCGATTCTATTTCTTTCAGGTCTCTTTTCTGCGAGATGTCCCAGTTCTGGCAGTGCAGGCATTTCAGGTTGCACCCTAAAGTGCCTATGCTTAATGCCTTTTCTCCTGGAAGAAAATGGAACAACGGCTTTTTCTCGACAGGGTCGATGTGCACTGCAACAGGCTTTCCATAGACAAGAGAATAGAGCTTTCCACCCTTGTTTATCCTCACTCCGCATATGCCTGTCTTTCCCTCTGGAATTTTGCAGCTGTGCGGGCAGAGATGGCACAGGATAAGATTTTCATGTTTGGAATAGAGAGACGCTTGTTTCATGCTTCCTTGGATCTTATAGGAAATTTCGACTTCTGGAGAAATTGCCGGGGGATGATGAATACCCCGACCTTCAGGTCGAAATTTGCTATTCCAAAAATTCGCCTTTAAGCGAGGCGCGTAAATACCCTGCGCCTTTAGGCCAGGGATAGCGCCGAGCAGCGAATTTTTGTTATTTTACAAGATAAGAATCAGGGAGTTTTACTGATTCATTTGCCATTCCGAGAAAGCAGCGATTGTTCTCTAGAAGAACAGGTAATAAAATCGTCAATTCACATAGCAGGGCTGGCTGAGGAGTTTTGCAGAGACAATCATGTTTTATGTTATCGCATGCTTGACACCGAACTATACCAGATAATTGAAGATTTACAAAGAGGACATCTGGGGGAAAGAAAGTGTGAAGATTCTGAAAAGGAAAAAATGTGTTTGGCTTATGCAATGAAAATTGGACTTGAACAGACTTTTGCAAAAGCGATTTTATTTATACCTAGCTTAGTTGGACAAAGAACGTTAGTTCCATTTCAATTGGAAAGCTTATTTGAAGATCGGTGGCGTGAGTTTGTCCCTCCATTTTTAGTGCCATGGAATCTAGAGAAACTAGGAACAAACAACGAAGAAGCAAAAAAAATTGTTTCAGGTCCATGGCATACCTTTTAAACTTGAAATCATTAAAAATAATTCTCATGGAGCGAGAGCGCAGTGGGGTTCGGGCGTAGCGAGGAAGTCGGATTTTCACTTTTTCGATTAGTTCTCCGCAAGGAGTGTTTAGTTTAGAGTCGGGGGCTAATTTTCAAGTTTTTTATGTTTTTTTCAGTTTTAGTAGTTAGGGGCTTTGGCGTTAATTTTTAGTTGTTATCGTATCTTGATAGTGGTAACAAAATAGAAAAGTTTAAATAGTCTTGATTGTTATTAATCACTATGGCTAGCGAATCTGACAGTATCCTTAGGAAAGCTGTATTAGATGTAGTCAGGAATATCCATGAAAAAGAGTATGAGGGAATTGTTGTAAGTGGTAGAAGCCAAGCTATATCCTATTCTTGGTTTCATGCTGCATGGGAAAATTTATATGGTCGACGCCATCCCCCAAGATTTTTTGAGATAGCCAGAGAAGATAATGAATATCTTTACGCTTATGATAAATTAGATGATGATATTTGTAGGCATCTGAGAATTTTAACAAGAGCAGAAGTAGAATCTCACTTTAGACAAAAATATCCAGAATTCTGGGGTGCGAAAGATCAAAGATTGTGTTATCTTGATGATGTTGCTTTCTCAGGAGTTAAACATCAAGCAACTGTAAAAACTTTTAAGGGGTGGGGATATGGCCAAATGGGTTTTGCATTATTTTGCGCAGCAAGAAAAGACTATTTAATGCCCGGTACAATAGTTGGGATAATATCGCCAGAATTAGCCATCTCTGTTTATGTACTAGCAAAAGGAATTGGTGGAACAAGTACGAGAATATATGACCTAAGATCTGAAGATGAAATTGTGAGAGAATCTGGGTTGGAAATACAAAGAATGACTAAGAATATTGAAGGAAGGAAGTGATGCGGTTTTTAGAGATGTGTTAAGCCAAAGCCCCTTCCACTTTTAGCCCCCGACTCGTTCTTTAATAAAAAGTGAAAATCCGATTGAACACTGAAAATATTGCCGGCTGTGATGGCTCAGGATATTCCTGTTTTAGGCGCAATGCTCTCAATTAGTTACTAAATGATAGTAACATTTATATACTGATTCTGCTTCTTTGCATTCATGCTGGGAAAAATCATTGCATTGCTGCTTGTATTTGCACTCGGGTTTTTGGTGCACATCCTGCTTGCCTCAACAGAGGCAGGAAGAGCGGCTGCACTGGCAGAGAGCCCTTCAGGAGAGCTTATCGCTCCAGAGCTTCCAAGCCCTGGCGACAGGATAGCAGAGAAAGACGTGCTTGTCTATGACAAGGGCGTTGTTATAAGCATTGAAAATCCTGAACAAGCAATGTTTGCAGACACAAACTCAATGGATCCTGTGCTTGACACAGAGGCAACAGCCATCCAGATAAGGCCTGAGAGCATGGACGATGTAAATGTTGGGGACATTATCTCTTACAGGTCAGCGTATGCAGACGGAATAACAATACACAGGGTTGTGCACAAGGGAAAAGACTCCCAAGGCGAATATGTGATTGCAAAAGGCGACAATGTGGCGCTGAGCGACCCTGGAAAGATAAGGTTTGAGCAGATAGAAAAAGTGCTCGTGGCTATAATTTACTGAATTGGAAAATAATATAAACAAATGCAAAGGTGAAATCATGGTATCAAATTTAAAAAATTATATTGCAAGAATGCATTCAGATTTGCTGTTTGTGCTCTTATCAGTATTGCTGATAGGCATCACAGTCATAAGTGCGCTTGCATAAATGCCTGAAAAAGAAGGAGAACAAGATGATAGACCCACATAGAAAGTACAAGCAGAGAAGAAGGGCAGTTTGCAGATCATTGTTTGCACTGGCAGTTTTCGGAGTACTTTGCTACAATGGCCAACAAAGGGAGCGGCGCATTCTTGAAGACACAAGCCATTTTCTGCCTCCTAATGCAGATTCAACAAGGGTTCAACAGCTTCAGGAGCTGGTTTCAGATATCTGGAGCAAAAAGATTCACATTCTCAATGAAGGCAGGACCTACAATATCTGCGGAAAGCTCTGCGCCTATTCTGTTATCGGGGGAGTTCCTTATATAAGAATAGTCGGGAGCACGCCTGCTTCAGCGAATGTTGGCGATATTGCAGATGGCGAGTTCTGCTCGCTGAACAATGGAATGTACAGAGTTGGCTGCCTTTCAGACGGCACAATAGCTCTGACTCCTACAAAAAGATTGCTTGATGAGATAAAAGGTTAAGATTAGAGTGAGACTATGAGATTATATCGTTCTTTAGAGGCAGAATTCCTTACTGAATGGAATTGTATAGCGCAATATGGCGCTCTGGTTGCAGATGGACATGTTATTGCGATGGTTTGTATTTCAGGCAGTTCTGAAAACCAAAGGTTAGGGCTTAGCCTTGCAAAAGGTGATGAGCTTAAAGGAATGTTTGTTCTGTATGGGCAGGAACATATAGATGATTTCCTCAGAGCTTTTGGCGTAAACCAATCTGCTGATGCACGCGCTGACCATGCTGATGTTCTTTTTGACAGGCCTGTAAAGGTTGTTTTTGAAGAAAAACCAGGCGGAGCAAGAAGGATTATTGGCATTGCCAGGTCAGGATTAGAAGGATAATCGGCATTGCTTCTTGGAATATCAGGCAAAGCATTCTCTTGCGCTTTTTTTAGTCAATAGAATAATAAATATTATCCCAAGCGGAAGCGTTATCACTGAAAAAATAGCCAGTGCAGAAAGCACTATCGCAAGAATTCTCGCCCAGTTCTTTAAATTCCACAATCCCCAGCCTGCGATTACGTTGATTGCTCCTGAGAATATCATTGCAATAGCTATAACAGTGAAAAGGCTTATCACAAGCACTGCTGCCGCCGGTATCAATGACTGGATAAACCAGTGCGCAGAAGAGCCTGCGACAATCATTATCACGCCGAATAGCAGGTTGAGAAAGCCGGCAATGAAAAACATTATTGAGACAAAGGAAACAGAGCCAGGCCTTTTTTTCAGGCCAGATGCATTGGCTGCTGCATTCTGCTGCGCAGGAGTATTGCTCTGAAAGCCCTGAGGCTGCTGGAATTGAGAAGGCTGAGGCTGTGCGCCCTCCTGCATGGTGAACATTAGTGCATCGTCAACATCAGCCTGGCTGTAGCCCTGCTGTGTCAGAAAGCCTCTCATCTGCTCTGCAGTATAACCCTGGCTTAGCTGTGTTTTAAGATATTCAACAAGCTCCTGATTAACCATGCAGTCTTTATTCAGAAGAAGGGTTTATAAATTTTTTTCTTAGAACCAATTCCGCAACAATTAAATACTTCCATAATTCCTTATGCTCATGCTCGACAAGGAAACTATTGAGAAATACAAAAAGGCAGGCAGGATTGCTGCTGAGGCCCTTGAGCACGGCAGAACACTTATCAAGGCTGGCGCAAGGGTTGTTGACATCTGCGATGAGGTGGACAAGAAAGCACGCGCTCTTGGCGGAGAGCCTGCGTTTCCCGCCCAGATTTCTATCAATAATATTGCAGCCCATTACTGCTCTCTGCACAATGACCCTCTGGTCTGCAAAGAGGGAGATGTTGTCAAGCTTGATGTTGGCGTGCATGTTGACGGCTTTATAGGCGACAATGCCCTTACTGTTGATCTCGGCGACAACAAAGAGCTGGTGCAGGCCTCTCTAGACGGCCTTAATGCCGCCCTTAAAATCATAAAGGCAGGAGTTCCTGTGTGCGAGATAGGCCAGGCTATTCTGGACGCTATCCAGGCAAAAGGATTTTCTCCTGTAAAAAATCTTTCAGGCCACGGCCTTGACCAGTTTGAGATACACACTCCTCCGACAATCCCTAATTTCAACAACGGAAATCATCTTGCCCTACAGGAGGGCATGGCTTTTGCTGTCGAGCCTTTTGCAACAGACGGCCACGGCATGATTTTTGAAGCCTCGCCTCCGACGATTTACGCTCTGAAATCCATGAAGCCTGTCAGAGGACAGTATGCAAAGGATGTTCTTGATGCTGTGAAGAAATACAATGGCCTGCCATTTGCTCTCAGATGGGTTACCCGAGAATTAGGCGAGGCCAAGGCAAGGTTTGGCATAAGAGAGCTTGAGAGAATGGGCATTCTTATAGGGTTTCCGCCCCTGCCTGAGAAAGCCAATGGATTGGTGAGCCAGCACGAGCACACGATCCTGTTGCTTGACAGGCCTTTTGTGACGACAAAGCTGGATTGAATAATTCTGTCGTGATATCCTGATTGTTCTATTCTATGATATTCTGTTTGTTCTATTTGGTTATCCTATTAACAGCCAGCCTATGGCTGGTTTGGCAAAACTGCTCTGCAGTTTTGTTTATGCCAGAACATAGTTCTGGCTCGGGGATAGGAACAGGATAAAAAAGAATATAGAAAAACTTTTTTAAGAATCTACAATGCACATTCTTGTGGTTTATGCTTCTGGTAACGTTCAGGATAAAGCTCTCGGTGTAATTTATCATAAGCGCGGAATACTGGTCTCAGCGTGTGATATGTTCTTGCGCTGGATACGCCTGCATCTGCAATGCCCAGAAGATAACCAAAGACCGCAGAGACCATGATGGCATTCCCTGCATTTCCCACAACAGGGTAGCCGCCATTTTGAGCTGTCAGATATTTATCTAAACTGAGTAATATTGGCGGTCCAACAACAGTTGTAAAAGCAATTCCTCTTAGAAGGCTTCTCCAAACCCCGACTGTTAATCCCTCTGTTAAACCAGAATCTACTAGTCTGTCCAATAAAATCAAACGAGTCTTTGCATCAGAAGTGTGGAATATGAGTTCGTCAAATTCCCTGCGGATTTCCCTTGCTTTGTCTATATCGCGCCAGGGTTTTAAGTTATCCCAGAAACTTCTTTCTCTATGAAGCCTTCTTTCAGCCATATTTATCTCTCCATTGCAAAGGCTGCTATTATCAGGAATAGTCCTTCCACAACAAAGATGATATTGAATACTATCGGCGTGACAATCGGTATCTTGAATGCTATTATCTTGAGGGAGTTGAGCATTGTTATAAGCCCTACTGCCACAACAGCTATTGCCACAACTATTGAAATGTATTTTATTGCATTGTCGTTGTCTTCCAAAAACGAGTCCAGAAGGATATAGAGCCCGAATGCCACTATAAGATACACTCCTATGACGCCTACAATGTTATCAAGAAAGCCCAGCAAGGATGGTATGAGCTTTAGCTTGGATAAAAGCGGTATAAGGCCGAATGCTGTGACAATCAATCCTACAAACAATGAAACCCAGTTGTGCGGCTCATTCAAACCCATGCAATCACCTCTCTTTAATATGCGTGATACAGCCCTTTAGATGATGCTTTTTTATAAATGTTTCGGGAAATGCGTTTTTTTGACTGATATTTTCTCTATTTCATTTTCTGAGAAATCTGCAAGATTAATAAAATAGTCACATTCCTTTATTAGATCCTCGCTGATTGTATTCCAAATTCTCTTGCTTTCATCTGCTTCATAGTATGCTACAGATATAATGATTTTGCCATATCTTTCTCTTACTAATCTAATCGATTCTTTTAAATCTGCATCTCCTGTTAGCAATATGCCCACATCATATGCATTTGCCTGCGCTAATAATATTAAGTCAGTTGAGAATTTAGCATCTACCCCTTTTTGCTGAATTCTTCCGCCGCGTGTTACTAATGGGGTTGTTCTTACTTCAGAAAATCTTAGTTTATTCTTGACATATTCAAAGAAATTTGATTGTGCTTGTGCATTTTTGTTCTGCTTTGCTATAGCTTCTATGTTAGACTGTCTTATTGATTCAAATACGCTTCTTATTGAATTTACGTGTTCTAAAACATCTTTTTTTAGTTCGTCATATCCTTTAATAGAATTAACTTTTTCTAATAGCAGATTTTCTTTAGTGATAAGCTCATTCATCTCTTTAATTTTCGAACCGCAGCTTTTTTTAACATTTGTAAGCGCTTTGACATTATATTCGCCTGTGTAAATTAATGTTTTGCTCAGTTCTAAACAATGACATTGCTCTTTAATCAGGCTTTCAACTTTTTCAAATATGTATTTATGAAGCAACTTTATAGGAAATTTCGCCCTCTGGAAGAAATTGCTTGGGGATGATGAATACCCCGACCTTCAGGTCGAAATTTGCTATTCCAAAAATTTGCATTTTAGCGAGGCGCGTGAAAACCCCGTGCCTTTAGGCCGGGGATGGCGCTGAGCAGCAAATTTTTGTTATTTTCCAGAATCTGAGGCTAGAAATGTCTCTGTTCTTATTTAATCTATTCAAACTTCTGTCAGAATTGTCTTTATCATTAAAAATAATAGCTTTCATTTTTTCGAGGGCTTTTGTGTTTCCTAGATGCAGGAAACACATATCTCCTCAAGTATCTTAATATTATACATATTAACGTGCTGATATTTAAAACTTTCGATATGTGAATGTTGGCCGTTTCTATTATCCGTTTCTTGTCGAGCATTGAATCAGCTTGTAAAATTCCTCTATCCCGCTTAAGATTATGTTGCTGTTTGCAATCTCTTTTCCTACATTGGGCTTTGCTGTTTCAAGCATGCTCATAAATTCTTTGGATGTGAATCCGAAAAAATGAATGCTTAAAGGCAGAATTCTTGCGGTTTGCTCTGCCTGTGCTTTAAATTCATTGTCATCTGTGATTATGCACAGGTCGATATCTGAATTATTGTTTATTTGCTGTTTTGCATGAGAGCCGAATATAAGAGAGATGAAAAACATCCGGTTTAGATTATCAAGATGCCTGCTCAGCACTTTGATGTTTTTGTTTTTCAGAAGATTCTCGGTCCTGAGATGTTCTGCCTCGAAAATCTTTGGGCTGAGAGTGCTGTTTAATGTGCATTGGTTTGAGTTTGCTATCTTTTTTATCTTTATGGTTTGCTCTGTTTCGAGTTTTTTGATTTCCTCGAATGCTGTCCTGTAATTCATGCTTAGGCTTTTAGCTATCTGGTTTATGCTGAAGGATTCTTTCCTGTTGTCGAGCAGGAAATTGATTATTTTCAAGTAGTTTTTCATTTTATTGTTTTTTTGCAATAATGTTATTGTTAATTTGTAATAGTTTATAAATGTTTCTCTCTGAAGTCGATTTGTTATCCCGTAGTGGTGACAAAAACGAAAGATTTAAATACTTAAACATACCTATTATTGAGTAATAACATACAATTATTATTATAGACCAAAAAAAGGATGCAAAGGAGGATATGAAAATGACAGGTTCTGATGATAGAGAAAGACAGGCTGAAAAATTAATACGAGAGGTGAGCGAAATGGGAGACGATATGCTTAGAGCTCCAATAACTGGTGAGGTAACAAAAGACGATATTGGACGTAATTATCATAATGGTGCTGCAGAAGCACTGAGAAGAGCTGGAATTCCTAATCCGACAGATGCACGAAAAGGCCATGATGAAGTTGCAGATGTACTGAGACGCACAAGAATTGAAGCACCGAAAACAGAAGCAGAAAGGCCAGCAGACAGACAGCCTGATTTGGAAGTCAGAGTTTTAGATTCGCCTAGTATAGGTGTACCAACAACAGGCGGAGAAGCAGTATCTCCATCTTATCGTGATGGAGCCGGTGAACCTCAGATTTCATCTCCGCCAGTGGCGGAAGAAGCAGGTTCAGCAGAAACCACAGATGACAGAGTGCAATCTTTTGGAAGAATTGTTAGAGGTTGGGTGGAAGGCCTTGTAACAGGTGAAGATAGGATAGAGCCAAAATATCTGCCTGATGATTTTCTATATGATTTTAAGAGAGTTGGTGGACGAATTTCACGAATTTCACCACAAGAAATTGCAAGAATGGCACGAGAAGTTCTCTCTGAAGAGCCAGGTTATACGGGTGGGCGTGAAAGAAAAAGAGCCAGTCAAGTTCACAAAGCTTTGGAAAGCGCCATAGAACAATTTGAACAAGAGCAAGGCTTGGTTGCTTCTAGCGAAACAGCTTCCGGAGAAGTGCAAGGAGTTGGCGAAAGTGCAAACCAGGCATACACAGGAAGAAATCCTTTCAGGAGATTTTCACAATTTAGAGCTCAAAGAAGAGCTGCAAAAGCAGATGTAAAATCATTAGAAGAAGCAACAACAGAAGGATATGTTGCTGCAACACCAACAGATTCATCTGCACCAGCAGGCGAAACTCCTATACCGCCAAAAGGCACGGATGGTGCAAATGGCACAACCGGCGGCAGTGAAACAACAGAAGGAGCTGGGAACACACCAGACCAATCAAGGAAATGGTATCAGAAAGGAGGCTTTATTGATAGACACAAAACCTGCATCGGAGTATCAGCAGGGCTTGTTGCAGCAGGAATCGCTGCCTATTATCTATTAGGTGAACATGGCAATAAGCAGATAGCAGAAGCAACACAGCAAAGCCAGGCAGCATTAGGCCAGATGAATAAAGCGTATTCACAGCTTGAACAGCAGATTGATGCAGCACAAAAAGCTTTAACTGCTGTTTCTGGAGATTTACATGCTAACAGCAGGGAAATCCAGAGCTTAACTGATGCAACATCAAAATTGACAGGAACTCTTGAAAGAGGAAGCTCTGCATGGCGCGAAGTCCAGCAGGCTGTTTCTGAGTTGAGAAAACTGCAGGGCAGTGGCTTCAGCTATGAGCAGTTTGGTTCGGGCATTCACAATATAAAAGATCTTGTAAACGCAGTTCTTCAGGATAATAGCAAAATAACTTTAGAAGAAGCTGCAAAGCAGGGGCTTGAGTATGTCAAAGGACAGAATGGACACCTTGCGAATGTCAATGGAAATCCGCACCTATTCAGATTAGACCAGGGCTCTGTTGATTTGAGTGTCATGAGAAAGCCATTCGAAGACAGGATTTATGGGCTCCAGGATATTCAAAGTAATCTCCGGGCTCAGATTGAAGCAATGAATGCTAATAAAACCAGTTTAGACTCTGCGAAAGAGATTGTTAGTGGTTACATCAATTACGCAGAGAACTTGATAAACTTTATGAAATGGAACGGATCAGAGTCTCTCCATAAATTCAACCAGGAAGCTTCAAAGATTCCAGAGCATATCTTGAAATACATTGCTTCAGCAGTGCAGCACCCAATACAGAACATGAAAGACTTTGACATTGAAGGGTTTTTCAATGCAATAAAAGATGGACTCTCCAACCACAAGCCATCGCTTGAAGCAGTTGTTGCAAATACACCTGCAGACAGTAGTGCAGCAGCAAAAGCAGTTGTTGATACAGTAACAAGTGCTGTTCGCGACACAACAAGCTCAGGAGACGGCAACATCTTTGCCAAGGCAGGTCATGGAGTTGCTGATGCAGCCAACGGGGTTGCGGATTATGTGAAGGATGTTTGCGCAGTTTGGAAAGATTATTGGACTGGCGATGGAGTTACAACACTATCTGACGGCAGAACAGTTGATTTTCTTGATGATACTGAAAATAAGGATTTTAATAAATATCTGGGCTCTCCGTTTTGTGTTGGAGCGGCAGGAGTACTTGCGGGTGTATCCGTGGGAGCTTACAAAGGCATCAGAGCATTGAAAAGACGATTCCGCAGGACAGGAGCAGAAGGACCTGAAATACCAACCCCAGACAACAATGGTCCAGGAAATGGCGGCAGAGACAGAGATGAAACAGAGAGTCAAATTCCACCAGCAGAAGCACCTGCATTAGCAGACACTCCAGTATCAGTAGCTGAAAGCGCAGGAGCAGGAAACCCGCCTGCACCGGCAGAAACCCCAGCACCTAAAACAACAGAGCCAGCTGCATACTCACGAGGAGCACCTGCTTACAAGTTAAAATTAGCAATTGTCAGGCCAAGTGTTGCATACAATACTGCGCCGAGCATTGATGCAATTGTAGATGACGACAACAGTGAAGAGCAAGTCAGTTCATTGGAAGTAACAGCAACAACAAACATGGTTATCGAGGCAGCAGACAAGTTAAAAGGAATTGCATCAAAGCCAGCAGCAACAGGATACAGAGACAATGCATACTATCAGGCGCTTGCGCAAACAGGCGGTATCAGCAATGCATACAATGCTTACCAGTCAAGTCACGGCAAGAGAATAAATTCAAAGTATGCGGTAGACCTTGAAGCAACTTACAATGCAGTCTTTGACAGCAATGGAGTTGTAAAGCAGGGAATGACTGCAAAGGAAGCGGCAAAAAAGCTTACTGAGAATGGTATGAGCTGCAGCGAATCAACAGTGTACAAGAGGCTCAAAGTGATAAGAGGAGTGCTTGGCGACGACAGCATAAGGTTTAAGCAAGGATTGGAGCAAAGGGTCGCAGCTTATGCAGGAAGGACTGTACAGCAGCCATTGGCAGCATAAAATAATTTTTTTTATTTTATTATTTTCAAATATTGATTATATATGATTATAAAGGAGGAATAGAAAAATGACAGATGATGCTTATCAAACAGAATTGCGAATTGCAAGCAATGAAATAGACGGAATGTTTCCAGAAGGTGTTGAGTTAGAATCAGAATCAATGGCAGACAAAGCAAGAAGATTATTGGGTTCTGCAGCAGAATCACAGGAAGAAGTCCACGAGCAAGTTGATTTGTTGCTCACCGACATAAAGACCGCAGCAACTGCTCTTGCAGCTTATGCAGACAGGGCAGATCCGAAACAAGAGACTCTGCGCAGATTTGGTGGTGTTCAATTGGCTGTCTATAAATATGGAAACGGGACTGAAATCACAAATGTTTGTGCATCTAGAGTCACACCTGGCAGATATGTTTCTTTTTCATACCAGCCCAGAGGTTCGCTAATAGATATAAGAGAAGGTGAGATTAGCAGAACGCTCGGTGAACAAAGCAGCTTTGATAATTATTCTGCATGTACGCAAGATAACTTTGTAATGCATCTTTTACGATCTATTGCTCCCGGAGTTGAACAACCTGCTCCTGAAGCAGAACCAGGCAAAACATACGGCCCTGTAACTGCTTACGAAGGCCTGCTTGCCATGAGAGAAGCTCTTGGAGCAGCTCTTGTGCAGACAGCAGCAGAAGTCACTGCAAAAACTGGGGAATTAAAGTCAAGAGGCTCTGCAGGTCATACTGCTTTTGAGCACCAGCTTGAAGCACTGAGAAAAGCGCTTGGGGTTGGGGAAAAACCTAAATCAGCAATTGAAGAGATTGCAGATACCAGGCTTGCGTTAAGCAAAGAAAGATTTCGCATAAGATAGATAATATTTTTTTAGGAGGACAAAAATGGCATATTCACTAGGAGAAGAAAAAGATCTAAGATTGGTGCAATTGGCTGGTTCGCTTGCAGTTCAATACGGCTTAATCCATACTGCACATTTAAGAAGGATAGGCAAGAGAGATGGCCTTTTGGATTGCGTTGTTGACATTCCAAACGCCAAAGGAAGAATAGTCAGATCAGCGCTGTATGTGAACCGAGATTTGGAAAATCCTGGAATCGCATATCCTCAAACTACTGAATCGTTTGTTAGCGCCGCGAATATCGCAGTTTTGGCTGCAGGCTCGATGGCACGCGCCGGCTTTCAGGTATTAAAGATGGGAACTTCTCCAGGTATTGTTCATTTTGTTTCTTCAGATGGATTGCCCAGTTCCTGTTCAGGAAAAGAAAGGCGAATCAGCGAATATGTTGCTGTATTAATGACAGCCATTGGAGACGCAAAAAGACAAATGTGTTCGCCTAATGCATTGCAGGAATTGCTTAATACTTATGGCATAAATCTGGTTCCAAGATAGAGTTTAGACGGGGTGATATGAAAATGACAGATGATATAACAATCGAATCAGGATTTGATACTTCGAGTGCAGATGCAGCCAGAGCCGAAAAGCCTGGCCTGCGTGATTTGGCTGACAGGGCAAGAAGGCTAGAGCCAGGCACTGACACAGCTGGATTGCGGCAGGAATTGACTATAGAGATTAATGATTTTATTGCAGGCATATTTTATGCTGCCACTGAACCAGGTGTGGCTGAATCATGCGCTAGTGTTCGGATAGAAGAAAATCCTGCAAGGAGAGAATTAAATATCCAATACATTGGTCAGGATGGCAGAGAGGTCACCTTGTTTTTGCCGCAAAGACGTTCTGCAGGGGGACCATTAACAGCTGATTCTAAAATAATATCACGTGTGCGCAGCCAGAGTGTATTTGGAAATGTTTATTCTCCTCAAAGACTTGCAGAACATCTTTGCATTGGAGTAAATAGGCTTACAGATTCGCGTGCAGAATCAGTGGCAAAACTCGCGTATGATGCAGTAATGGTTTTGTATGATTTAGCAGGTGCTTTGAATACAGCGCAAAGGTGCCTCGATTTGTGGCAGCATCAGAATGCGGAGGATGATTTTAATGGTATCTGATAAATATGAACAAGCGCAAACAGTTCAGCCTCAATCAGGCTCTTTTTTGTCGCGCATTAGGCGCTTAGGGAGTTTAGTAGGCGGTGAGCTCAGAATGTTAGCCTCTATTCTTTCTGAATTTGGCGCTTCAACAGCCCATCCGTTCGGTGATGGCGAGATTATTCATCTCAAAGGCAGCGAACAAAAAGGCCATGGAGCTTATCATGGAGATGACGGATGGCATGACAGAGACGGGTACTCAAGCGACAGAAGCGCAGACTAAAATCGTAAAATTTTTATAGAAAATCGATTTTTGATTTTCATGCTGATTCAGCAAAATAAGCTCATAAAAACAGGATAAAACAGGAGAATGAAAAATGCCATTTTTGACAACAACCAATTCAAGGCTTTCTGATGAGGAACAAATAGATTTAGTGCATGAATTATTTCCAGAAGATATTGCAAGACTTATCTTAACTCAAGCGCCTAGCACAGCTTTACCAGCGGAAAGATTTTTGCAGGCAGGTTTTACCAGAGGCGGGAATCCATTTGGACTGACTGTTTTTTCAGGCAGATTTCAGGATGGCTCATGTCCCTATGATGTTATGGTTTTTACAGAAAGAACAGGACCTGCTGGGGATAGATTTTATGCTTATATTTCCGCATATCTCGCGCCTGTGCTGCCTAAAGAGCAGGTTCAGCCGGAAAAAAATGTATGAGCAGGCTTTGACAGGTCTTTTGCACCTGACCAGAGCAGTAGTTCAGCTCTGTTCCATCAATATCTCGATTCTGTGGCACAGAGAATGATAAGCAATGCTGTGCCATATCTGGATTATGGGCGTAATCCCTGATTCTATGCATATTGCAGTGTCAACCATGCCTGCAAGTTTGCAGCCTTTTTTTCCAAGCAATCCAATAGTATAGATGCTGTTCTGCTTTGCATACTCGACAGCGTGAACAACATTCGGGGAGCTCCCGCTAGTGCTTATTCCTATTAGGACATCGCCTTTTTTCCCCAATGCCTCGACCTGCCTTTTGAACACATGTTCATAGCCATAGTCGTTGCTGCATGCAGTCATCACAGAGCTGTCAGCTGACAATGTTATTGCAGGATAGGCTTTTCTCTCCCTGAAATACCTGACAACAAGCTCTCCTGCAATATGCTGTGCGTCAGCAGCGCTTCCGCCGTTTCCGCATATAAGGACCTTGCCGCCGTTCTTGAAACAGCTCGCTATTATCTGTGCAGCCTGCTCTATTGCATTGTTCAGCTCTCTGAAATCAGGTCTTGCTCTAAGCACAAGCTCAAAATACTCGTCGGCAGTTCCGTTCATTGAATCCTTTGAAGGCTCTCTAACATTGTTTTCATCCATGGTTTCACCAGCATGTTTAATCTGTTTATTGATTGAAATGCACTTATATAAAATTTGTGGAAGTATTGTAAAGAATATAAGGGATGCAAAGGATAATATAAAAGATGTAATAAAAAAGATACAATATAAAAGATATAACATAAAAAATACAATATAAAAAAATAAGACTAAAAGATAAGAGCTCCGCTTTGCAGCAGGTCATCGATTGACTTGCGGTCTATACCCGCCAGCACATCAGCAGTGGCCGGGCCGTAGACAAATCCTGCTGCTCTGGTGTCAATAAGAGCTTGATGCCTCCAGGCAAACGGAATCGCCCTATTAACTGCATCCCTCAGCTCTTTAATGGCTTCTTTTTCAGTTTCTCCCGAATAAAGGTTGATTATTAGAGCTCTGTATCTGAATCTCGGGCACGGATCAGGATCAGATGTTTTTGGATTGAATTCCGCTGAAAGTTCTTCAAAGTAGTTTCTGGGTCGAATTTGTTGATCGTTTGAATAAGCTGCTACTCTGAAGTCAACTATTTTATTATGTTCTCCTCTGATTGTTTCAAATTCAGGATCTTCAACTGATTTCCTGATTCTTGAGCCCAAGCGCATTGCAGCTCTCATTATTCTTGCGCTTGAGCGCGGAAGAAGCGAATGAACAACATAGGTCTGGTTTGGCCCGGGGAAACAATAGGAGTAAGGGAAAATTCCCTGAAATAGACTCTTGGCCAACTTTCTGGAGCAGTAGCAGTTAAATCTGTAGTTGGCATGTAAAGGTTCACAGGCTCAGATAATCCAATAGTTCCACTGCCTTTGGGAATTCCTGCCTTTGCGTCAAATCCATATTGAGGAGCATTCTCTACGCTTAGTGAAAGTGATGATGAAACAGGTCTTGTTCTAGCAAAGGTTCCAACTCTGTGAACTGACTTTCTGCAAAGAGGTATTCTCGAATGCTGGTCTTGTCCAGATGCTCTAAATAACACTATGCCACACGGCCAAGTATTCTCAAAACCAAACGATTGCAAAGGCTGCTGATTTTCCATCAAAATATCAGCATCAAAGTCAGCTAATTCTGCGCTCATGATTACCCCTCCATTGCTTTGATAATCGGATTTCTATCGCGAATAAAAGTATTTTGCTTCTCTGATAACCATATTGGAGTATACAATCGATTTTATGGCCAAAGCCACAATAGCCTTGGCAAAAAGCAAAGCATAAATAATCATCTGTAATACCTATGCCTATGAAGAAGGCAAACAGCATAAGCGCATGGGTTTTATGGGTTGTCATAGCCCTATGCATAGCAAACCTGCTCGCATTCGCTGCTGTCAGCTATTTCAAGTACAATAATGTCTATTTCCACGGCAAAACCGATGCGTCCAGCATGCTTGGCAATGCTGTTGCCCTTACATTCGACGACGGCCCAAAAGAGCCTTACACAAGCCAGATCCTTGATATCCTTAGAAAAGAGAATGTCAGCGCAACATTTTTTATCCTTGGGGAAAACGCTGTAAAAGAGCCTCAAATTGTCAGGAGAATAAGCGAAGAAGGGCATGAGCTGGGAGTGCATGCATACACGCACAAAAGCCTGCTTTTGCAGGGCAAAAACACATCTATTCAGCAGATATCTGTGACTAAAACATTGCTGGAGGCAATAGCAGGGAACAGCGGCAGAGACAGAGAAAGAGCCGGAGGTGAAGCCGGCAATGGAAAAAAGATAAAACTTTTCAGGCCTCCTTACGGAGTGTTCTCTCCTGTGACTGTATCCCATTCTAAAAAACTCAATCTGTCGCTGGTGCTGTGGAGCATCAACAGCAGGGATTACAAAGAAAAGGACAAAGATGCAATAATCCGCAATGTTCTCGAGAACGCCAACCTAAAGCCAGGCGCGATTATCCTGCTCCACGTCAATTCAGAGCTTAGCGTTGATGCCCTGTCAGGGATAATCAGCGGACTAAAAGAAAAAGGATTTACGTTTGCAAAGGTATCTGAGATAATTTAAAGAAAACATGAAATTTTTTCTATTCATATTCTTTTGAAAATTAAAAAAGAATGCCAGGTATGGGGCTATTTAACTCTCCTGTTGCCAAAAAGAGTTATTGCTGATGATAAAGACAAACTGCAAGGTCCTGTTTCACAAGCTAGTGGGGTTTTTGCTGCAAACGACAGAGGTAGGTGGCCATTGTGCATATGGTAGTTTACAAGAAACCTCTTTTTCTGAACTCTTGCTGTTGTCATTATCCCGCTATCTCCCATATCATCCCTCCCCATACCTGGTAAGCGTGAGTTTTGTTATATATTTCTGTCATGTATTCCTGTTATGTATTCCTGTTGTGTATTTCTGTTATGTATTCCTGTTGTGTATTTCTGTTATGTATTCCTGTTGTGTATTATTGCTGTTCTATATTGATGTTAAAAAATTAAATATTGAAAAATTGAATATTAAAAAATTAAATATTAAAAAATAATCAATTAAAAAAATAAAAAAAAATAAAAAAATTATATCGGCTCTCCCCAGAACCTTATCTCTCCTGTGTTAAAGTCGCCGTTGCATGGCTCTGGCAGGTTTAGCTTGAATGTCAGTGCCATCTTTGAGCCTGTCGCAAGCACGTTTCCCAGGCTGTACATATGCTCCGGGTCCAGCGCAATCTCTCCGTCGCCCTCGATTATCTGCTCCCTGTCTGCATAGCTTGAGTGGTATGGGATGTTGAAATATCCCTCCTGGTCTCCTCTTATGTAAGTTCCGGGTCCAATCGTTCCTATGCTGCCGACTCCAAACGGCGTGGTGCTGTAAGCTCCATTTGTCGCATAGTATCTGAAATTCTCAAGCTCCAAGACATTGCTGTCAGGGCACATTGCGCCGCTGCTTGCAGAGTCGTAGAAGTCTGTGCCTGATATAAACATGTCAAGCATGACTCCTGAGCCATGGTCGGCATCGTTTTCGACGAGGATAGAATTCGAGTATCCTGTTGTGCCAGGCATTAACTCGCCGAAATCAAGATAGCCGTCAACTGACAATGCAATAACAGGGTTGAAATACCAGTGCTCGTTCTCGTCCATTGTGCCGTACAGGCCGTCAAGGTCGTGCGCCTCGACTGTCACCCAGTACTCTCCGTACATTGAGAACGGGGTTTCAACAGTCAATGTGCAGGTGTACCATCTCATTAGCTCAGGATTGAATTCTGTGATGTATTCCTCTCCTATCCTTGCATTTACCTCGCTTGGAGGCGGGAATGAGAAGTTCTCGCAGTAATCCTTTGCCCTGATAAATCCCCAAGACCATCCTGGATATCCGAAAATGCCAAGGTCATACTGGAAGTATCCTGTTGAATCGACCTGCCATTCAAAGCATACCTCTTCTGTCTCACCAGGGTCGAGAGTTACAGGGTCATGCTGCACCCTGTGCACATTAACCTGCAAATCATTATGGGCCCAATGGCAATTCACAAGATAATTTTCACCGTAAACAGGATCTCCAGACCTGAGGTCCTCGCTGTTGCATTCAAGAACCCTGTTGACAAAGCTTTCAGGAGTAATTGTCCTTGTTGCAGTGCCTATATTCTCGAATTCAGCACACATCCTGAATGTGTCGCCTACTCTGTAGAAGTTTCCTGCAGGCACAGACTCTGTCGGCCTGTGTATTTTAATATTGAGATGCAGGCTGGCTGCTCCTCCGTCTCCGCCGTTGCCGACCCTGTCATCGCAGGCATTGCCTGCTCCATCTCCGTCGCTGTCTGCCTGGCTTGGGTTGGCAACATCAGGGCAGTTGTCATTGACGTTTATAACTCCATCGCTGTCCATGTCTTCGCCAAGCCATTCTGTCCAGCAGTCGGTCCACACAGCACAGTTCGCCTCTATCGGGTTTCCCTCGCCCTGTGTCGGGCCTGCTGTAACGCGTACATCGCCGACTTTCTCTATGCCGTTCTTGTCCATCACAAGAACCTGCCACTGGATATTCTCCCCTTCAAAAGCATAGCTGTTTATTCTCTCTATCGCCTCTGTAGCGCCGTCCATGTTGCTGTGTGAAAATATCCTTGTTGCAGGGTAAAACCACACCAGTGGGGGAAAATTCTGCGAGTCAACATTGATATCAACTCCAATGCTGGAGCTTATTGCTGCCGCAGGGCAGGCCATAAAGGCTGCTGTAAACATAACAAGCACTGCTGTTATTGCTATATTGAAAACAATTTTTTCCTCTTTTTTCATTTAATTCCACCTCTTGTTTACTCTTTTTTTTGCTTAAAGAAATAAAATTTTTACTGAAAGAAATAAAATAAAGAAAATTGCGCAAGAAAGGTTTATCGATAAAATATGAATATAGAATTCGGTATAAAACCAGGATAGGGTGCAAAATTAGGATAGGATATAAAATCAGAAATGGGCATAGCATGGTGTTAACCAAGAGCATATAACCTGCTCTGGCTGCACTGCATACACTGCGTATGCTGTATATGCTGTATTTGCCTCGAGTACAGGGACTCCTGGCTGAAGAATATTTAAATCCCTCTTTTTTTGCCTCTTTTTCTACCAAAATGCCTCTCCCTCTTTTTTTATCTCTTTTTTTGACAAAAAATTAAATCATGAAAATTAAAAAAATTAAATCATGAAAATTAAACAATTAAATCATGAAAATTAAAAAAATTAAATCATGAAAATTAAAAAAATTAAAACAATTAAAAAAAATAAAAAATTTGGGCTTTCGCCTGTTGCTTGTCTCTTATGTTTCAAAACAGCTCAGCTTAGATGGCCTCTCCCCAGAAGTATAATGATCCGGTATCGAAGTCACCATTGCATGGTTCTGGCAGGCTTAACTTGAATGTCAATGCCATGTCAGCTCCAGGAGCCAGTATGTTTGCAACATAGTACGGTGCAATATAGTCCTGCTGGAGTATCTCTGCCTCGTCATACATTGTCCTGTCAAAGTGGTCACCGTATTGTATGTTGACATAACCTTCTGCATCTGAATCCCTTATTGTTACAGGGTCATAAGTGTTGACATCAACCTCCATGTCATCATAGGTGCTGAAAGCTCCGTTTGTTGCAAAGTACCTGAAACTGCTCAGTGCAATCTGGTTTGTTGTCGGGCACATTGCGCCGCTGTTTGCAGAGTCGTAGAAGTCTGTACCTGATATAAACATATCAAGCATAACCCCGCTGCCGTCATCTGCATCATTGGAAATCAGCAGTGTGTCTGAGTAGCTGTCTGTTCCTGGCCTGACATCCTCAAACGAGAGTGTGCCGTCGATGCTTATTGCAATAACCGGATTGAAAAACCAGTATTCATTTTCATCGATTGTGCCTAATAAGCCGTCAATGTCTTCAGCCTCAACTGTCAGCCAGTATTCTCCGTACATGGACAATGGTGTCTCGACAGTGAAGATGCACTCGTAGTATGCCATTATCTCAGGGTCGAACTCCTCCAGCTCTTCCTCATCTATTTCTGCATTGCATGACTCGACTATCACGTCAATATCATCCCTGAATACGCAGTTTACCTCTATATCGTTTCCAGCTCCCTGAGTTGTGCCAAGTGTTGCATAAACATCTCTTATCTTTTCAGGCACTCCGTTCTTGTCCATGACCAATACATATATCCTTACAGCCTCTCCTTCGAATGCATAGTTATTCACTCTCTCGAGAAGCACGTCACGGTCGGGAGCCGGTTCAACAAATCTCCCCCATTCAATATTGTCATCATAAACCTCTCTGTGTCCGCACATCCACACTAATGGAGAAAAGTTTTCAACTTCAACATCTAAATCCATGTCTGCGCCAACGTCAATTGCATGCGCAAAAGGAGTTAATATTATTATTGCACAGAACAAACTAATCAAGCAAAAGAGCTTGTTTATTATTGGTCTGGCATTAAAGCCGGATCTGCTGTTCTTATTCATTTCGCCCACCCTCTATACATTTCTTCACCGCTTTTTTGTATGCTTGTTTTGCTTCGGGTAAATATTATGCTGTTGGTATTTTTGAAATTCTGTGATATCTCTGGTATTTATGTGATGTATCTAATGTTTAATGATGATATTTGATGATGTGCCTGATGTTTATGTGAGGTATCTGGTGTTTATGTGATGTGTTTGATGATATATTTGATGATGATTTTTAATTTTGATTATCATATTTGTTTAGCAATTGTTGAGTAATTGCTGAATTAATTGATGAGTTTGAATATCCGGATTGATTATAAATGGAAATTAATGAAAAACCGCGCTGTACAAAGCTCTAGAAGTCACTTGTAAATATTGCACTCCCTCTTTGTCTCTGAATCAACTGCCAACCGGTTTGATTACGATATCAAAAAACGATATCAAAAAATAAAAAATTAAAAAAATAAAAAATTTGGGCTTTCGCCCGTTGCTTGTCTCTATGTTTTTAAACAGCTCAGCTTAGATGGCTTCTGCCCAGAAGTATAATGATCCGGTATCGAAGTCACCATTGCATGGTTCTGGCAGGCTTAACTTGAATGTTATGGCCATGTCAGCTCCAGGTGCTAAAATGTTTGCAACATAGTAAGGTGCTATTAACTGCTCCTGTAAGATCTCTGCCTCATCGTACATGGTTCTGTCAAAGTGGTCACCGTACTGTATGTTGACATAACCTTCTACGTCTGAGTCTCTTAATGTGATTGGGTCATAGTTCCCATCATCTGCTTCGAGATCATCATAGGTGCTGTAAGCTCCGTTTGTTGCAAAGTACCTGAAGGTGCTCAATGAGAGCTGGTTTGTTGTTGGGCACATTGCGCCGCTGCTTGAAGAGTCGTAGAAGTCTGTACCTGATATGAACATATCAAGCATAACTCCGCTTCCGTCCTCTGCATCGTTGGTCAATAACAATGTGTCTGAGTAGCTGTCTGTTCCTGGCCTGACATCCTCAAATGAGATTGTGCCGTCAATGCTTAATGCAATGACTGGATTGAAGAACCAGTATTCGTTCTCATCCATTGTGCCTGTTAAATCATCGAGGTCTGTTGCTGCGATTGTCACCCAGTACTCTCCGTACATAGATAATGGAGTTTCAACTGTCAAAGTACATTGGTAGTATCCCATGAGTTCTCCATTCCATTCAACCATTTCTTCATCGATTCTTGCATTACATTCTGGCAGAACTCCCTGCTCTCCCGGTAATGCGCCGATGTACTCACAGTTCACTTCAATGCCATCAATGTCTAAGTCCTGATCTGTTCCGATTGCTCCGTAGACATCGAGCTTCTCTGGAACTCCATTCTTATCCATGACAAGAACGAGCCATGCTATTTGTTCTCCTTCAAATGCGTAGTTGTTTATTCTCTCGAACATTTCTTCGCCATCAAGTGAAACTCTTCCCCACTCAACTGCGTCGTCCATAACTATCCTGTTGTCGCACAACCACACCAATGGTCCAAAGTTCTCTGTCTCAATAACAGGAGTTATTCCTCCGCCTACGCTTATTGCCAAAGCTGCCGGTAAAACCAGCACCAAGGCAACCAATATTGCCAATAATTTCTTCATTTTCTCCTACCTCCGTGTTGTTTAATCCCTGTTGCCGCTTGGACAACAGTGCATGAGGCTTTTACACCCCACCCGCCCCTTTTTTGTGTCACTTTAACCTGAAGTATGATGCAAACCCATATTACACGATAATCATGCTATTGCCAAACTTTTTGTTTGCTTTTTTTGTTTCAAATTTGCTGTAATATAGGCTAAGTGACTGTGAAATGATGTGATTTTTGTTTTTTGGTGTCAAACAATGAAACACTGGGCACTGCACAGGCATTGTTAAGGCCAAAACAGGCATTTTGCACTTTTCGGCCGTTTGCCTTTGCTTGTTTGCATGTACCAAGTGTACCTCTGTGTACCCCCACTATTATATATTGAGTGAATGTGATGTGTGTCTGATGTGCTTTTGATATATGTTAGCTGATGATGTCATGCTGTTTGTTGCATGAGCTTATGATTGGAATGAAAACGGTGAGGAAGCTGGAGGTTAGGAGCTTCGGCACCAGTGTTGAATATTAAGCATAGCGATCACCGCACTCAAACAAATTGAGCGCAATAATCTGGTTACCCGATTTCAACCACCCCACCGTTTCCAAAGCATGATATTTTCGATAAAGCTCGACTATGATTTTTACAGCTGATAATTATGTATTGAGTTATTTATTGTATCTCTCATAATTGAAAACACTAATTAATCATTTCTTAATAGCAACGGGTTTATATATATTATTTTGATTCGAAATATAGTATGCATCACAGAAATTCCTGTTTGATACTTGAAAGAGACAAAGCCTGAAAACGCATTATTCCGAGTTATCAGCCGGTTTCGATGATTTAGTAACAGCAGGGTAATGATAAGGATTCTATAAAAGGCTTGCTGTTTTTCCCTCGCAACAGCGTATTTTTCCAGGCAAAACCAATAGTTTTAAAATAAATAATGAATTTGTGCTGATATCGATGTAACATTTATTGAAATCAGGACTAAAACACATCCAAAAAAAATGCGGTTTACAGGGTTAAAAACATGGTCAACCAAATTAAAATTAACGATGCTGAAGAAGAAAGCATTAGAGAAAAAAGTAAATTTAAGAAAGGTAACAGAGAAGAGATGGATAGAGATAAAATAGATAGAGATAAAATAGATAGAGAAGAAATAAGCAGAGATAAAATAGACGGAGAGAAAACATTGAAAAGAGATAAAACAATGGATAGAGATAAAACAATGAACAGCGGGAAATCAGATGAAAAAGGATTATCCGGCTTCAGCAATAAAGTTTTCAAGTATGAAAACTGCGCCCTGCCATTTGAGAAAAAAGTGCAGAGAGTGCTTCTGAAGCAGGAAGAGGAGCCGTCTGAAAAATATGGATGCTCGCCGGAGAAAAGAAGCACAGAAAAGCTTGTGCAGTGCGGGATAGTCAACATTGACAAGCCATCAGGCCCGACAAGCCATCAGGTTTCTGCATATGTAAGAAAGATACTCAATCTGAACAAGGCCGGCCATTCAGGCACTCTCGACCCTAAAGTGACAGGAGTGCTGCCTGTTGCTCTCGAAGGAGCGACGAGAATCGCCCAGGAGCTGCTGACAGCAGGCAAGGAATATGTCTGCCTTATGAAGCTTCACAGCGACATAAGCAAGGAAAACCTCGATGCTCTGTTCTCTGAGATGACAGGAAAGATAAGACAGCTTCCGCCTGTAAAAAGCGCTGTAAAGCGCGACTGGAGAATGAGAAGCGTGTATTACACAAAAATCCTCGACTTCAATGAAAAAGACAGGGAAGTGCTGTTTGTCATCGGATGCCAGGCAGGCACATACATAAGAAAATGGGTGCATGATCTCGGGCAGAAAACAGGAGGCGCCCATATGGTGCAGCTCAGAAGAACAAAGGCAGGGCCTTTCAATGAGGCGACACTGTGCACGCTCCAGGACCTCACAGATGCAATCCATTACTATAAAAACAATAATGACGACTCATACCTGAGAAAGCTGATAATGCCGATAGAAAAGGGCGTGGAGCACCTGCCAAAGATATGGGTGTTTGACAGCACAGTCGACAGCCTCTGCCACGGCGCAAACCTAAACATTCCAGGGATATCAAAGCTTGATTCTGAAATAGCTCCTGAAGACCTTGTTGCTGTGATGACTCTCAAGAATGAGCTTGTGTGCGTGGGCACTGCAAAAGAATCCTCGTCGAATATTCTTAAAAATAAGCGTGGCATCGCAGTCATGTCAGGCAGGGTATTTATGCAGCCAGGCACCTACCCCAAGATGCAGATGAAGAAGGAGAAATAGAGCTCTGTCCGGAAAGTCGCCGTAGCTGTCACCAGAGCCAGCGCGATTATATCTTTTTTATGCGCTGGCTGACGCTGACGAGCCGGGGGTTGCCCCCTACGGGGTGGCGAAGTAGGCGACTTTCAAAGATTTCAGACAGAGCCGAGAAATAAGAGAAGCGGATTTAGCAGAAGTGAAACCCGAATTCATAACACGGTCTGGTTCTATCTTCCTTGCTCCTGCTCGTCCCCGCCAGTAACGTCGTGCAGCTCCTTAAACACCTTCAGCCTGTACCTGTTCAGGTAATTCTCCAGCTTTGTCGTGAAAAGATGATGCTTGTCCTTTGTAAGGACACTGGAATGCGACAGTATCGCAGCAGCCATCAGCACTGCATCGCTCGGGTCCGGGATTTCCTTCAGAAGATCCGGCTCAACAGAATTTACAAATGATTTTTCCTGATCTTTGTTTCCTGGGTGAACATTGATGTCAAAAACAACAAGCGCAGAATTCTTTTTCAGGAATCTTCTTGCATGCTCCCGCACGTCATTTTCCACAGAATGTTCTTTGAACAAAAACTCATCAACATTAAAGGATGTTATCGCCACATTGTTGTTCTCTGCAAATTTCAGGAGCTCCTTTTCCTTGGAATGCTCTAACAAGTATATGAAAAAGCATGTATCTATAAGAATGCCGTTGCTGAATTCATTTGTATGATTCAATTTTTCAAAAAGCTCTTTCATTTTTGCACCGGTTTATCTTTCAGTTTTTCACGCATATGCAGATTTATGCTGATGTATGGCACTGCAGTTTGCTGTTATGCTGATGATCTGTTAATCATCGACAGTGAACAGGCTGCTGTCCCTGACCTTGAACAGGCCGATTCTTGCGCCTGCGTCAAGCCATGCATGGGCATAGTTTACTGCGCCGAATGCAGTCACATAATTGCCCTGCTTTGCAAAGTGCTTTGAGTCAGAGAGATAGCATGATGTCATGTTCAGAAAATCCTCTGCCTCTTTTTTCTTTGAGGAATCCACTGCATCCATGGCCATTTTCAGGGCTTTCTCAGAAAGAGCCCAGTATTTCTCGAGCTTTTCGAGAGTGACTTTGCTGTCGAGTTTTGGTTTGGCTTTGCCATTAGTTGCCATGATATAAGCCTTGATTGATTATTTAAAAAGTTTTGTAAAATAAAAAGGGTGTGTTTAAAATGTAGGTTAGCACCATTATTGTGAATGCCTTTTTTTTATATGAAATAGAATTGACAGAGGGGGTGTTCCTTACGGGAGATGTCAATATCGGCAAAAACATCTTGGCATGAGCCGGTGCTAACCCTCCGGATAGGAGATTTTAAACGCACCCTAAAATAAAAGTGATAGAAAAAGAGCAAATAACAAGATAGAACCAGAATAAATAGATAGAAAAATAATAAATAATTTACTTTCTTGCCTTCTCAAGCCTGCCTGAAAGCAGTGCCAAAAGGGACTGGTCATTCACTTTAATAACCTGCCATCTGACTCCTGGGATGTCTCCTTTGGAACGGCCCATTTTGCCGCCTATGCACTCGACAACAACTTCATCGTGCTCGTCAACAAGCTTGCTTGCCCCGTCTCCGGGAAGAAATGCTGTTATCTGCTTTCCGTTTTTTACAAGCTGTATTCTGGCGCACTTTCTCATTGCAGAGTTTGGCTGTTTTGCCTCTCTCTCAACTTTCTCAAGTACAATCCCTCTTGCCTGAGAGCTTCCCTCGAGAGGGTCTGACTTCACTTTGAGGCCGAGGACTTTCTTGGCGTACCATTTGTACTGCCTTCTGCCTGTCTGCCTTCTTTCCTTCAGCTTATTGCCAGCTCCTAATCCTTTTGGTTTTTTTCCCATTTTATATCGTGATTATTGCTCCCTTTTAATATTTTGCGCTATGAAAATCAGATAACCCTCATCTCTTCCAATAGTTACGCTTATTGGACGCATTAGGCGATATTCAATGCTTTGGCATTGAAATCCCCTTAAATAACCCTCATCTCTTCGATGGGGTAGTATTTCTTGACTATTGTTTCATACATCCTTAAGTTCTGGGCTCTTGCGCCTATCATCAGGCCCTTTGTCTTGGCATCAGGCCCGGTTATTGTAACAATCCCATTCTCCTCGACTATGTTGACTATCTTCAGCGGAGCAACAAGATTTCTTATAAACATCAGCAGCTCAGGGTTGAACTCCACTATCTTTATCTTCCTGTTCAGCAGGTGCTCTATTTTCTCCACATTGAACTTGTCTTTTCCAAGCGCCTTTCTTATGTCTCCGTACTCGACGACAAACAGGAGCCTTTCCCTGAATTCATACATGTCCTTGACTCTTGCGCGGGTTATTTTCTCAAATAATGCAATCGTCTGCATCTGCTCAGCATCAATTTTTATTCGCGTCATTTAAGAAACCCTAAAAGATTTTATTTCTGTATGCCTATCACCGAGACTGAGAAAGGCTTTTTGCACATAGTCCCGAGCTCGTCATTTGGGAATCCAAGCATTTCTGTCTTTGTATCTGAAAGCTTAGCATAATGCTCAAGAGAATCCTTTACATCTGGGGCCACATTGCTCGCCATAAACAGCTTGTCAACCTTTCCGTTTCTCAGCAGCTTGACAACCCTGTCTGTTCCATAAACAAGCCTCTTGTCCTTCAGCAATGCTTTTATCTCTTCGAATCCCATATTTTCACCGGAATAACAGAAAGAAGAATATGTTCATTTAAAAAGTTAATGTTTTTTGTGGGCGGGTTTGAATCTTTCCAACTGCAACATGCGCTCACTTTGTTTGCTTGATTCCACAACTGGAAGAATATCCGCTCTTTGTGGTATTCCAGAGGAATACTACGATTGCATTGGTAAAGGTGCGTCTTACATTTACAGAATTAATGTTTTTTGTGGGCGGGTTTGAATAAAGGTTAGCATTAAATTTCGCTAGGAATAGCATGATAGTGCTGTTTGTGTATTTGTCCAGCTTTTTGTGCTGTTCTGCATTGGGTCAGCACAATAGCATTGATAACAGAAATTCGCTGCATTTTTTGGGATGAGAAATTATCAGGGAAACTTCACATAAAAGCACATCTTATGCGAGAATCTTTCCAACACCAGAAAATCCAGGCTCGGCTCAGCCTTTTTTCATCTTCGTGACTAATCCCGGAAGGCCTGTGCCGACAGGAACTGGCTGGTTGAGCATGATGTTTTCTATCACGCTGTTCAGCGGGTCAATCTCGCCTGTAAGCGCAGAATTGGTGAAGTGCTTTAGCGGGGTTTCAAACGAAGCCCTTGCAAGAACGCTTGGCTTTTCCTTTACAATGCCGTATCTTGTAATGCCCATCATGCTTCCCGACATGGTCATTGCATCTGCAACAAGCATGATATGCCTGACATCAACATCCAAGCCCTGCTTGTCCATGACTCTCTGCACCTCTCTGATTATTGTATTTCTTGCAGCCTCAATGCCGAAAACATCCTGCATCTCGTAGATGTCATTGGTCACTGTCCTTCTTTTATCGACGAAGTCGAGCTTCATAATGGCTTTCATGTTTGAGCCTGCTGTCACGATAATGAACTCTTTTTTCCTCTTTACAGGCAGGACCTGGGTTATCCCCTTGATGCCGCAGATGTAGGCCTTTTTTATCGACTCCTTGAGCCTGTAAAGGCTGTTGAGGCTCTCTTCTTTTCCGCCTGTTTCAATAGTGATTATGTTTTCGTGCGACTTTGAATTAAATCCTTTGACTGCCTTTGTCATTTGCTTCATCAGCGCGGCCGTGTCCAGGTTCAGAGAGGCAAGCTTTTCCTTGTTGATTTTTATCTCCATCTTCCCCTCGATATTGCTTATCGAAATCTCGTTGATAAACTCCTCGAATCTTGTCTCTTTTATCATCTCGGCAATCTTTTTTATATCCTTGCCTTCAGAATACGGCTGCTTGAGGAAAATCTCCATTGTCTTTGTCGAGATATTTTTTCTTCCGTCAAGAATTTCGATAAGCCTTGGAATGCCTGTTGTGACATTCATCTCTGATACGCCTGCAAAGTGGACTGTTCTCAGTGTCATCTGTGTGCCCGGCTCTCCGATAGATTCGGCAGCCACAAGCCCGACGCATTCTCCAGGATCAGCAAGAGATCTCTTGTACTCTGCAAGCACTTCCTCAAATATCTGTTTTAGCTTTGTCTTTGTGACTTTTTGAGGAAGGTTCTCTTTTAACCCCTCGATTATGCTGCTTGGAAGCTTTTCCTTGTATTCCTTGAATAATTCGTCTGTGAAGTCCATTTGCTTATGCTCCTTAATCCTTGCTTGCGCCATTTAATCCGTTTGAATCAGTATTTTCTCGTGTTATTTTCTTTTTTGTTTTTCTTTTTTGTTTTTCTTTTTTGTTTTTCTTTTTTGTTTTTCTTTTTTGTTTTTCTTTTTTGTTTTTCTTTTTTGTTTTTCTTTTTTGTTTTTCTTTTTTGTTTTCCTTTTTTATTTTCTCAAGTTTTTATTCTTTCATAACATTATCAATAATCTTTTTGATATCAATGACGCCGCCCTCGCTCTTCGATACATCGATAGAGTCCTCTCCGTACTGGAACTGCACAATCTTTTTGGCAGCGTCCCTGACAGTGTAATCATACTCAACCTTGAGATCCTGCAGCGCATTCGCAAGCCTTCTGTAAAGATAGCCTGATTTAGGAGTTCTCAGGGCAGTATCCATAAGTGAATCCCTTCCTGTCATGGCCATGAAAAACAGCTGGGCAGGCGTCAGCCCGTGCTTGAAGCCGTGCCTTATGAAGCCGTGCGCATCTATGCCCAGGTCGTTTCTTTTGAACATTGAAAGTGATCTTCCTGCAAAGCCCTTGTCAATCCTGTTGCCTCTCAATGCCTGCTGTCCGACACAGGCTCCCATCTGGGCGAGGTTAATTATGTTGCCTCTTGCACCTGACTTGACCATCTGCATTGTGTTGCTTTCCTGGTTGATATTTTCCCCGACAATCTTTCCAGACTCATTCCTTACCCTGTCGAGCAGCTCGAGAAGCCTGAACTCAAGGGTTTCCTTGACAGTTCTTCCCGGAAATGCCTCAAGCTTTCCTTTGCTGTAGAGATCAATAAGCTCTTTTGATTCAATATAAGCCTGATCAATCTCCTTTTCCACCTTGTCGGCGGTTTCCTTGTCAAGATCTATCTCTGAAAGCCCCATTGTAAAGCCGTGCCTGGTCAGCACTGCAATTCCAAGGTCATTTATCTTTCCTAAAAAGTCAACTATCATCTTCGGGCCATACTGGTGATGCAGGTTTCTAAGCAGCAGGCCTGATCCCTCTCCGAGGTTTTTGCTGTCCATCACTCCCTTGACAAGCATTCCGTTCTTTATCTCGATAACAGAGTCGCGGTGCTCCGGATCCTGGGAATACATCTTTGATTTGCCCGAGAAGTTAAAATCTTTAGGCAGCAAAACAGAGAATATCTCCTTGCCTGTCACCATCTCTCTTTTCGGTATTTTTGAAAAATCAGTAATGCCTATCGATCCAAGAAGGTCAACTGCATCTTTTCTCGGAATCTTGAATCCTTCGCTTGTGAGTATGAAATTCCCTGAAAGCGAATCCTGGATGCAGGCGATTATGCTCAATCCGTATCTTGGACTTATAATCTGAGTCTGGACCTCCATGAGGATCTCTGCCTCTGCCCTTGCCTCTTCTGTCTGCGGAATATGAAGGTTCATCTCGTCTCCGTCAAAGTCTGCATTGTAAGGGGTCGCGACAGACGGGTTAAGCCTTAATGTAAGCCCTGGAAGAACCTTGACTTTGTGGCACATCATGCTCATCCTGTGCAGGCTTGGCTGCCTGTTGAACAGTGCAATGTCTCCGTCCATAAGGTGCCTTTCGACAATAAAGCCCGGCTGTATCTCTTCAAGCAGCTGCTCTTTGGTATCATCGCTTATCTTCTTTCTTTTGCCGTCAGGCCTTATAATATAGTTTGCCCCAGGATAGCCATCGCCTCCTTTTTTCACAAAATCAAGAAGGTAATTTTTATTCCAGGAAGTGACCATCTCAGGCACTGTAAGCTTTTTTGCAATGACCAGAGGAATGCCTACTTCATTGATCTTCAGGCGCGGGTCAGAGCTTATGACGCATCTTGCAGAGAAATTAGTCCTTTTACCGACAAGATTGTATCTTATCCTTCCCTCTTTGCTTTTTATTCTTGCTGTTAATGTCTTCAGCGGCTGTCCGCTCTTGTGCCTTGCAGGCGGCAGCTGGGAAACCTCATTGTTGAAGTATGTTGTAACATGATACTGGAGCAGATCCCACAGGTCCTCAATGATTATTTCAGGGGCGCCTGCATTAATGTTCTCAAACAGCCTCTGGTTAATCCTGATAATGTCGCCAAGCTTGTGCGTAAGGTCATCCTCGCTTCTCTCTCCTGTATCCAGAGTGATAGAAGGCCTCATTGTGACAGGCGGAATCGGGAAGATAGTCAAGACCATCCATTCAGGCCTCATAACTTTCGGATTTAGGCCGAAGACCTTTAATGCC
>JAZDFJ010000057.1:0-5439 GCA_043807995.1 Candidatus Woesearchaeota archaeon | reverse complement strand
TTGGTCATGTTTTCTGCAGGCAGAGGACAATATAAAACACGGCCTTGAAGAATTCCATTATGCTGCAAAAGACGGCGTTATACCGCAGAATCCCTAGTTCTCAGTCTTAACAGTCTTGAACCTTTCTGTTATGTTGTTGCTTTTGTCGTCAAGCACGCGCCTCACGCGCATCCGTTCATCTGTTGAATACAGATTCTCATCCAGTTTGCCATTACTTCTGACTGTGACATGACCTGAGACAAGCACAGGATTTTTATAGCCAGAACTGGCTCTAATACCGTTAATTGCAGTTTTTACAGCAACATCATCCAAAAATCCGACAACAACAACATACTCTGACCGGGTGCTGCGCTGGATCTCAAAGAAAAGCTGGTCGTCTTTATAGACAAAGCATTGCCTTGCCTCATCCAAACTTGTGACATGATGAGCATATACTGTTTGACTTTCCCCAACCATAAACCATGAAAAGAAAGCCGTTTATTTAAAGATTTCGGAAAGTGACTATTTAAAAGTAGCAAGAAAAAATATCTACCTGCGCCTGCCTTTCACAAACCTTTCCATCTCGCTGACAAAGTCCTCTGCATCCCTGAGATGGGAATCAAACTCTGCGCCTGAAATATCCTTAATCTGCCTTCGCATTATAGCCTTTGAAAGGCTGTAGAACCTGTCGACAATCGCGGGATATCGCGATGATATAAGCTTTGGCTTTACAAGCCTTTCTCGCATAAGCTCTGCTACAAACTCAGGGCTTGGAGGCACTGAATCAACATGCATGAGCGCAGAATGCGCAGCATCAATCACTGCCCAGTACAGGTCAACAACTGCCTGGAGAATATGCCATTTTGAATTCTGTATTGTCATTGGAGCCCGCGACAGATAGGTCCAGACAGACTCTGATGTAGGCCTTATCCTGCCCTGCTTCAGCAGTATCCTGAGCGGCTCGAAAAAGCCTGTATCTATAAGGGCAACGCCGTCTCTCATGATGTTTATAGCAATAGGATCGCCGACCCTGACATACTCCCAAAAGCTTGTCAGCTTCAAGGTGGTGACATGGAGCTTGTTGGAAGTCTGCATGATTATCTTGTCTGTTATTATCTTGTATGCCTCAAGAATCTCAGGAGTCAGCTGGATTGTAACATCGTCGAGGATCAGCAGGATGTCGACATCAAAAGAGTTCTGTTTTCTCCTTGCAGTGCTTCCGAAAAGGACTATTGCCTTGAGATAAGTGCCTATCTCTTTATAGATTCTTTTTGAGAAAGTAAATGCAATGTCAAGACTATTTTTAGGATACTTGTCAGAATTTCTATCCTTCTCTCTCTCCTTAATCTGGAATTCCACCAATAACCCCACCTCTTCTCTATAAATCTGCAAGAAAGAGTTTATAAATGTTTTGGAAGCGGGGGAGGAGAATAGTTAATTAAAGCTGAAACAGAAAGATATATAATAAAGAAAACGGATCTATCTTTTTTAATATGAAATTAACTCAAGACGAAAAATGTGTATTAACTCTTTTGGATGATGCAGAAGTTGATGGATTCGAGGGTTTGGCTCAAAGATATATCCAGCTACCAAAAAAGAAAATCGCAGAAATAGTTGAAAAACTAAAAAATCTTGAATTGGTTGAAATTATTTTTTTAGCAGATGAAAAAGATTTGTGGTACTTCCATACTGGAAAAGTAAATGAAGAAATGCTTGATGACGATTTAAGATACAAAAAAAATTATGGTTCAGATAAACCTGTGTTAACTTCTTCTGAGAAACTTGAAAAAAAGGCCAGGTTCCACTAATATTGAAACTAATCCGATTCGTCCATACCAAACAGAAAACTTTATTACAAAGCAGTGCTTTAACTTCTTCATGAAGTTCATCATAGAGCCGGAAATATTCAGGAGGTTCCCTGATTTAATAATAGGAGTCCTTGTTGCAAAGAATCTTAACAATGAATCTTCAGAGCAAAGAATTCTCGACGAATTGAGAAATGCTGAAATCAGCATAAAGGAAAAATTCAGCACAGAAACACTGTCGCAGGCTCCAAGGATTGATTGCTGGAGAAAGGCGTATTCCAGTTTTGGCGCAAAGCCTAAAGAAAACAAATCCTCTGTTGAGAGTCTTTACAGGATGGTCCTGCAGGAGAAAAATATAAAGCACATAAACAAGCTTGTTGACATATACAATCTTATTTCTTTAAAACACATGCTTCCTGCAGGAGGCGAAGACACAGACAAAGCAAAAGGCGACATAAGGCTTGCCTTTGCAGGAGAAAATGAGCCTGCAGTGCTTCTTCTGGGTGACACAGAGCCAAGGCCTCCGCACAAAGGAGAGATAATCTACAAAGACGATATCTCGGCAATATGCAGAAGATGGAACTGGCGCGAGGCAGACAGGACAAAGCTGACAGAAGAGACAAAGAACTGCATCATAGTCATTGAAGGGCTTTCTCCTGCGAACAAAGAAGATATTTCAGCTGCATTGAAGGAGCTGCAGGGATTAATAAAAAAGTTCTGCAATGCAGAGACTGAAATTCACATTCTCGAGCCAGAAAAGAATGAAACAGAAATAACCAGTTGATTGATTCCCAAGAAATATTCTCAGAAAAGATAGCACCATGCTTAATCAGGCCGTCTCTTCCATTCAAAATATTTCCTGAGTATATCCTTTGTCCCGCCAGACATTCTGAGCTTTCTGCCTTCCTGATAAAACGTGATATGCTTTATCTCACAACCCGGCTTTGGTGTGCCATGGGCTTTAATCAAAACCACTAAGTGCCTCTGGCTGTGGCTTTCATGCTGGAATATTGTCTTTGCATAGCATGCCACTAATCCTGTTTCTTCTTCCAGCTCCCTGATGGCTGCCCTGAATCTGCTCTCGCCTTTTTCAGCGCGGCCTCCTGGCAAGAGAAATTTTCCATTGCGCATGGCAGCCAAAAGAATGCCTTCAGGCATTTCCACAATTGCGGTCCCTCTTCTTTGTTTTATCATTTCCCAACCTTATCACTGCTTGAACTGCTCTGCAACATACTCTGGCACAATCACGTTCCCAAGCTTGTCGCCGTATGATGGTCCGCCATGGTGGTCGGATCCTCCTGTTATCATTAAACCATAATGCTGTGCAATCTTGGCATAATCGTCTGCCTGCTCCGGCTTGTGCTCTGAGTGGAAGCATTCAAGCCCGTCAATGAACTCCCGCAGCATTCCAATTATCTCCCAGTGCCGACCCATAGAAGCGATTGCACCCAGGGAATAATTCGCGCTTCCGCCAGGATGGGCAAGTACAACTTTCCCGCCGGCGCTTCTTATAAGCTGCGAGCCCTGCTCAAAAAGCACCTGCCTGTGTGGGATGTTGCATTTGATAAGATAATTTTGAAAAGCACTCTGCACATCAGGCACAATTCCTTTTTCAACCATAAACCTTGCCAAGTGAGGCCTTGCAATAGCGCCTTCAACAGACCTTTGCAGCTCTTCAATCTCCAGCAGTTCAATAGGCACCTTTCCATCACTAATTAGTACCTCATTAACTTTTCTGACAATCTCATCAATCCTCCACTGCCTGTATCTCCTGTTTTCAGTTAGTTCTGTGCACAATAGAGGATTTGTTTCGTCAATTCCATAGCCGAGAAGATGCAGCTCTGCAGGTTTTCTGCCATCCTCATACATTGAAGTATAAAGAAATACAGTCATCTCAAGCCCGCTCACAAATCCTATGCCTGCGCGCTCTGCGGCAATTCTCCCAGGCGCAACGCCATCAATGCAGTCATGGTCTGTTATTGAGATAAGCCTCAGCCCTATTTCTTTTGCTTTCGCAACAATCTCCTGTGGGGAATCAACTCCGTCAGAGGCAGTGGAATGGATGTGCATGTCTATTGTTGAATATTGCGGCTGCATTGAAGGCAGGAATCAAATAGTAAATATAAAATTTTCGCTTGAACCTATTATAAAGTGGGTAAAAAGAATTATAAATTAAACACCCAAAAAAATCAATAATGAGAACTTATACTTATATGGTTGTTGCGATCCTTATCGCATTCCTGCTCTCTTTCAACACAGTAAAGGTATTCTCACTGGAAGAGGTTAGCCTTTTTCTCACAGTCATCGGCCTGATCTACGGCCTGATAGCAGCCTTCACAATCAATAATGCATGGGAGCGGTTCAGCAAGATAAGGGACGCCATTGCAGAGGAGACAAGCTCGCTGATGGTGCTGTATTTTATCGCAAAGCATCTCTCTGACAAGGCAAATGTAAAGAGGCTGAAAGACAGGCTGGTCGAATACTGCAGAGAGGTGCCTGAGCTCCAGTGGCATGAATACTGGAAAAGCGAGAAAACCCACAGTAAATTCAGGGAGCTTTTCGGCATTGTGTGTTCCCTGAAAACCAAAACAAGCAAGGACGCAAACCTCTACATCAGCATCATGGAAGAGCTGAGGGATGCTGACGCAGCAAGAACCCAGCAGCTTGTACTCGCCCAAACAAGGATATCAAAGTCGCAGTGGTTTCTGAACATTTTCCTGTCTGCAATCCTAACACTTGGAGTGTCATTCATGCAGATACCAAACTATGGGCTGTCGATCTTCATTGTCACGTCAATGATTGCTTGCGTCATAATGCTTATTCTTGTCATATACGAGCTTGACTCAATGAAGGCTGCAGAGAACGAGGTGTCTGAAGAGCCTTACAGGCGCGTTGCCAGAATCATAAGCGAGGATTCAATCTGAACAAACAAAAGACTTTCCTTAATTCTCGACTGCACTGACTGTTATGTTGCCCTCAGGTGAAAATTTCTCATTATAAAACAATGCTGCTCGTTGCAGGGGGTTGTCCCTTACGGGGCTGCAGAGCCTTCAATAATAATACTCAAGAATTTTCAAGGCAACTAAAAAATCGAGCAAAGCGAGATTTCAGACAGTGCCTCTCTCGTCTGAAAATCAATGCTGAATTCGCACTTTTCCGTCGTAAAATCCTGCTTTTTAGATTGTCTTATAGCGGTGACTAAAAAAATAGAAGCTATATTTTGGGGGATATAATGCCTGATTTTTTTGTATAAAAAAGTGACAAAACACGCATTCGGAGCGCTAGAAAATGGCTTTTTCGCCTGAAAACAGGGCGTCACCAGTTTGTGACAAATACAAAAACAAGCCATTTGTCAGTCATCTGTAACAACCAGTTTCTTTTAAAAAGATTATCGTGATGCAGTCAAGCAATCTTTAAATATCAAACAAGGTTATTCTTGTTAATCATAAAGTAGTATCATTAGCGGACTACTGCTAAAAGAATACACAAATGACAAAATTCGGAGAAAAAACCGGTTAAGGCGCGCTTTATCAAAAGCAAAAAAAACAACCGGCGGGGTGGCAAAATGAAGCTCAAAAAAACAAGCAAACTGTTGATTCTGTCAATTTTATTGATAATATTAGGAACAATGCTTCTCAGCACTGCATCAGCCTTG
>JAZDFJ010000056.1:0-7234 GCA_043807995.1 Candidatus Woesearchaeota archaeon | reverse complement strand
ACTTTTATATTTTTACTTCTGTAGAATAGTAATTGATGTTTTTTAGGCAGGCTCAGCAGTAATACAGCTTTCCTGCGCTTTTCTGCTCCCTGTCCTTGACGCTGCCTGGCTTGTTTGCCCTTGGCCTGCTGTTTTCCTCGTCGCGCCTGAAAGTCATCTCAAGCTCAGACAGGAAATGGTTCATGCCTTCCTCCATCTTGAAAGGGCCTTTCACTGTTCCGCTGACAGCCGGTTCACCCTCAAACACGACAAGCTTGTCGCTCAGATAGTCGATGAAGAGCAGGTCGTGGTCAACAATCAGCGCGCTTTTTCCCTTGAGCACCATCAGGTCTTTTATCACTTTGGAGACAAGAAGCCTCTGCTCCACGTCGAGATATGCTGATGGCTCGTCGAGAAGGAACAGGTCTGCGTCCTGCGACAGGCAGTAGGCTATCGCCACTCTTTGCAGCTCTCCGCCGCTTAGCTCGTTCAGTTTTCTCAGCAGCAGTCCATCCAGGTCGAGAGGCTTGATTATCATTGAGTCGTATTTCTGCTTTGCTTTATGAAGGACAGCCATGACAAGCTCTTCGCTTGCCTCAAGATACTGCGGCTTGTAAGACACTTTGAGGTCTTTTATCTCGTCGTCTGTCTTTATCACTCCGGCAAGGATTTTTACGAATGTTGTCTTTCCGATGCCGTTCTCTCCGAGAATCCCGATGACATCATCCTTGTGTATCTTTCCGTCGTTGATATCCAGAGTAAAGCTGCCCTGCCTGAAGCGCAGCTTTTTCCATTCAGAAATAACCTTGCCTTCTGCCTGTTCCCGCACAGGCTTTCTCATGAATTTTATCTCATAATCCCTAAACCTTATATTTTCATCGTGGAGCATGCCTGAAAGATAGACATTGATGCCTGTTTTTGTCGTCTTGACCATTGATGCAATGCCGTACCCTGCCTCTTTTCCGTACATGAGATGTATAAGGTCTGCAAGATAGTCGAGTATTATCAGGTCGTGCTCAATAACCATGACGGCCGTTTTTTCGTCTGCAAGGCTTCTTATGAACTTTGATACTTTTATCCTCTGCTTGATGTCAAGATACGAGGTCGGCTCGTCGAAGAAATACACGTTAGCCTTTTTCAGCACAGTCGCGGCTATAGCAACCCTCTGCAGCTCTCCCCCTGATATCTTGTCTATGTCATGGTCAAGCACTTTCTCAAGCTCGAGAATTTTTGCCACCTCAACAAGCTGGTTTTTCTCGTCTGTTTTTTCAAGAAGCTCTTTTACAGTGCCTTTGAACCTCTTTGGAATAAAATCAACCTGCTGGGGCTTGTACGACACGACAATCTCGCCCCTGTTTTTCTTCTCGAGAAAACCCTGCGCTTCAGTGCCCTTGAAATATTCGATAAGCTCCCTGTGCGTGGCCTCGTGGCCGATCTTTCCCAGGTTTGGCTTCAGCAGGCCGGCAAGAATCTTTATTGCAGTTGATTTCCCGATGCCGTTCCTTCCTATGATTCCGACAACCTTTCCGAATATCGGCGTAGGCAGATTGAAAAGTGCGAACCCGTTTTCGCAGTAGCGGTGGATAGGCTCCTTGTCAAGGGCCTCCGGAAGGTTGACAATCGACAGCGCATTGAAAGGGCATTTCATCACGCATATATTGCAGCCTATGCAGAGCTCCTCCTTTACGCTGACCTTTTTGTCGTCAGATTTGAATATGCATTCCTCCCCTTTTCTGTTGACAGGGCAGAACCTTATGCAGGTGTAGTTGCCGCAGGCAAGGGGATTGCATTTCTCCTTTTTTACAACAACAATTCTCTTCATGACAGCAAGAATTTGCCTGTTTGTTTTTATATTTTCTTGTATTGGCCTGCTTAAATCATATTCGACAGATTTTTTTTCACCCAGCCTATATAATTCTCCAGCCAGTGGCTGTATGTTTGTTTGTCAAAACGCTTTATAGATTTGAGCGCGATTTTTTTTGCATTTTTTATAAAATCCTTTGAAAGGCTGGTGCATGCAGGGCATTCTGAGTCCAGAATATACCATATTTTATCGTCTGAGTAAACTGCTTTTATCGGATAGCAGAGACAGTCAAGCGGCTTGTTGTTCTGGATTCTGCAGGTGTTGTCGTCATTTAAGAAAAAGCATTTGTTTGATTTTTTGCGTTCTTTTATAACAAAATATTTTTCGCCAACAGGGGAAATCACCTCTTGCAGATGTGTTTTTTCCGGATAAGGCATTTTTTTTGCCTCATCAGCTGAAAGTATAGGGGTTCCTATCAATTTTCCAGCCTTGCAGCACTTGGAATTGCATGGAATGCAGAATTTCAGCAACGATAGCTCATTCATTTTAGGCTATTTTAGTCTGGCGAATATTTAAATTTTGTTGTATCTTCGGCTTTGTCCGAAAAGTAGCGGAAACTGCGGTTTCCGAAACCTCGCTGAGGTAGTGCCAAGCGAACTTTCAGAACAAACAGCCAATAACAAATAAATCGGAAAACAATCAGACCCGGAACTGAGGTGAGCGCACTACGCCAAGACTTCGGACAAAGCCTGTATCTTCAGCCGGCTGCATGATACATACAAGATGACAGATATGATTCTGTTTTTTTTTTAAATCAGGGTTTTCGAAAGATTTTTAATAGGAGTTTCATTCTTATCTTTTCAGGTGAGCAGGACTCAGCTGATTTCTGAGAATTTTTGGATGTATATTTGAGGCATATTCAGGTGTTGTATCTGAATGTTGTATTTGGGTGGTGCTATGCCAGAAGATGATTCGGAAATAATTCAAGTAACTCCTCCAGAACATCTTGATTTGGATTCGATTCTTAAGGGATATCAGCTTGAAGAATTAAAAGGTTTGAATACTGAATTAGATGCACTTGCAAATAAACCTTATGAGCCAACACGACGTGATATGGCTTTTCTTGAAGGTCTCGATCGGGAAAAAGAAACCCGTTTCACCCCTGATTCTGTAGACCCTCTTGATGAAATTAGAATACATAGCGGAAGGGGTAAAAGGCACTCTGCAACTCAATCCCTACTAATTGAACATGAAATGAGAGAGTTTTTTGGTTTAGGTTCTGATGAAGAGCTTCCGGATTATAAAACAATTGCAGGGGAGATGGTTAAAGCAAGAGGCCTTTTGCAAAGGGAAAGAGGAAGATCAAGCGCCTTTCTTACAGATCTGAGAGCGCTTAGAGCTAAGCACAGGCAGGCTGAAAGTGTGAACAGGTCTTTAGGCAGATTTGCCGAAGAACATTTGGCTGCTCAAAGAGAATTGTGTGAAGATAGAAAAGGGTTTCGTGCGATACCGCCTTCTAACGTAAAAGCTGAAGAAGCAGTTCTGGGATTATATTTTAAGCATCCTGAATTAATGCCTAAGTTTAATCAAAAACTCCTGCATTTGATGTTATATAGTCCTCATCTGCAAGGTGTGCACGGTGCCATGATGGATATTTTCAGAGCACCTACTGTGCCTTTGTTGGCTGCTGAGCTTTTGGGAAAAGGCAAGCTCGATTCTGTTGGAGGGGAAGCGACTTTGCGAAGACTCTTTGATGAGGATGAGATTAGGCTCTTGGATACTGACCAGCTTGATGTTTATATCTCCATGATTCAGCAGGCATATCTGGCAAGAGCAGCTATTGCATTTGCACAAAAAATACGGGCCGATCTTTATAAGGATTCTCGTGAAATTCCCGAGATGGTTGGCTATATAAGACAAAAAGCATTTGAAATGCTTGACATACTTCCTCATGGCTCGAGATTTTCAACAGGCATTGAAGAAGATGTTGAAGCTGTTATGGAATCTTTTGATAATCTTCTTGCAAGAGCCGGAAGGCCTGTTGTTTCTACAGGATACAGAAAGCTTGATAGGATTACCCATGGCTGGAATCCAGGAAAGCTTCATGTTGTCGGCGGCGATACAAAAATGGGTAAAACAACATTGATGGCTAACCTTGCAAGTAATGTGGCAATGCAGGGAAATCATGTTCTTGTATTCGCTTATGATTCTTCAAAGTATGAAATAATAAAAAAACTCATAGCCATGCATGCAGTAGCAGATTCAGAGCTTTTCGAGTATTTTGAGGGTATAAATCCTGCTGATGTTACCAAGATTTCTGAAACAGCAAGAAATAGAATTTCTAGGCTCCCTATCATAATCGATGACACAATGCCTCCTGATCTTGATCACATTATTATGAGGACAACGCACCTGAAACAGCTGTTTCCGGATTTGGCTTTGGTTATTGTTGACAGCATGCAGTCTTTCAAAGGCTACAAGCCTTATGAGGGAACAAAAACTTCGATTTACACAGAGGTATTAAGAGGGCTAAGAGATGTCGCTGTAAAATCACAAGTCTCTGTGCTTTTGACAGGCCAGATAAAAACAACTCAGGTTCACAGAAGACCGACAAAAAGGCCGTACAGAGTGGATGATTTTGCTGACTGTAATGATATACCGAAGTTTGCTAACAGTGCCTGGTTTATCTGGAGGCCTGAAGAATATATCGGGCAGGGCGGGTATTTCAATGCGCACGCATCTTCATTAAGAGGGTGGATGCTTCTCAACCCGTGTGTTTTAAGAATCGGCAGCAAAAGGGGAAAATCATTCAAGCTGTATTCCAATATGGCTACAGCACAGCTGAGCGAAACAAAGCTGAACTAATATGGGGCTTGATTGCTTACTTAAATCTAACAGATAAAACTCAAAAAATATTTGCCTTGAATTTATTTACTCATCAGCGTTATGCAAGCATAACAAGCAAAGCCTAACTCACCAATCCAGTCTCTGCCATCATCGCCGCCATTGCGGCCGCAAACACCAGTGCAGTTATTATTGCGAACACTGTCAGCAAGGCGCTGATGATTATCGCGGCTGTCGCAAGTCCTTTGCCGCGCTCTCCTGTCTTGTTGATTCTGCTGAGAGCTATAATCCCAAGAATTAGTCCAGCTACGGGCTGGAAAAATGAAAACACAAACGAGATTATTGCAATGTCATTCAGATAGTTTTTTCCTTTTTTTTCAGGCATAAGTTCACCTCTTTGTATAATTCTGCTGTTTGAATGCAATATTCATGCTTTCTCAGGAGGTTCTATTAATAAATTTTTCTTATATCCTGTTATAATGTTTTATTGCATCCCCAGTATAAAACAGAAAAACCCCAAGATTTTTAAATCAATCTGTTATCTCTCTTAATGATGGCAGTTAAATCTGAAGAAAAACCAAAAAAGGAAAAGAAAACAGTGAAAAAGGAAAAGGCTGTCAAGGAAAAGCATGAGCCTGCAGAGATTTCTGAAAAAAAGCCAAAAAAGCCAAAAAAGGAAGCACAACAATCCGGACCGCATGAGTTTTCTGACGAAGAAATACAGAGATCTGCCGAAATCGAGTCTGGCCAGCCAGAGGTAAACATCGAGCTGATAGGTCATGTCGACCATGGCAAGACAACCCTGACAGAGGCTTTGACAGGGAAATGGACAGACACTCATTCTGAGGAATTAAAAAGAGGCATCACAATAAGGCTCGGCTATGCTGATTCAACATTCTACAAGTATCCTGACGGAAGTTACGGCACAGCTCCTGATGCAAGCTCTGGAAAGGGTGTTGCTGTAAGAAAAGTCAGCTTTGTTGATGCTCCCGGCCACGAGTCGCTTATGGCGACCATGCTTTCAGGAATGACAATAATAGACGGCGCTTTGCTGCTTGTGGCTGCCAATGAATACTGCCCGCAGCCCCAGACAAGAGAGCACCTTATGGCGCTCCAGATTGTGGGAATAAAAAATGTTATTGTAGTGCAGAACAAGGTTGACCTTGTCCCAGAGGACAGGGCTTTGAGAAATTACAAGCAGATAAAAGAGTTTCTTAAAGACACTGCATACAAGGATGCGCCCATCATACCTATTAGCGCCCAGCACAAGGCGAATATTGACGCTCTTATCAAGGCTATTCAGGATGTCATCAAGACTCCTGAGAGAAACGCAAATGTTGACTCCCTCATGTTTATTGCGAGAAGCTTTGACATCAACAAGCCTGGAACTGATATTGAAAAGCTTTCAGGAGGAGTTTTTGGGGGCGCAGTGATAAGGGGCGTGCTTAAACAGGGCGATGCTGTTGAGATAAGGCCTGGCAGGATTACTGAGGAGCAGAACCAGCTTGTTGCAAAGCCGCTCTTCACAAAAATAGTCTCTGCAGTGACAGGGGGAAAGTCTGTTGCAGTGCTGAAGCCTGGCGGAAGCGTTGCAGTGCAGGTCGAGCTTGACCCTGCGATTGTGAAATCAGACAAGCTCTCAGGCAATTGTGTTGGGCTTCCGGGAAAACTTCCCGATATAAGATACGAGCTTAACCTCGATGTTCATCTTCTTGAAAGGGTTGTTGGCTCGACAGAGGATATTAAAGTCGAGCCTATAAAAAAGCTCGAGGCATTGATGCTCAACGTGAACAGCGCAGCAACAGTAGGCGTGGTCATCGAGCTGCACAAGAACATCATAAAGTGCAAGCTAAAGCTTCCTGTGTGCGCAGACAAGGGCTCGAGAGTTACCATCTCGAGAAGGATAGGCACGAGGTTCAGGCTTATTGGGTACGGCGTGATACAATGATTGCTGGGTGATAATCTGTGACAATTTCTAAATCAGCTAAATCAATTAAATCAAATGAAGTAAAAATCAGGAAAGCAACTGCAAAGGACATACCTCAGCTGATAAAATTATTCTCAGGTGTAAAGGAAATACTTGATTTTGCAGGGCAAAAGCACAACCGCCATTACTTTCAGGTATATCTTAAAACAAAAGAATGTAGTATTATTGTTGCTGAACAAAACAACAGAATCTGTGGCGCACTGACTGTCGAGTTTGTGCCTCGGAACTTCACATATTTAAGCAACATTGTCGTGTCTAAAAAAAACAGGGGACAAGGCATTGGTGGATTGTTATTGAAGTCATTAGAAAAGGAATCCAAAAAGAGAAAGATCAATGTGATATTAATGCTTGTATTTGAATGGAATAAGCAGATGCAGCACGTGGTTGAGCACTGCGAATACAAGAAACACAGCATGGCTATCCAGTATTATAAGAAGTTTTGACTGCCTAATCATTCTTTTTGTTTTTATAATGTTGGCTTATAGGAAATTTCGCCCTCTGGAAGAAATTGCTTGGGGATGATGAATACCCCGACCTTCAGGTCGAAATTTGCTATTCCAAAAATTTGCATTTTAGCGAGGCGCGTGAAAACCCCGTGCCTTTAGGCCGGGGATAGCGCT
>JAZDFJ010000055.1:0-5660 GCA_043807995.1 Candidatus Woesearchaeota archaeon | reverse complement strand
AGGCCTTGACTTTATGAACAGCAATGCAGAGGAGCAGGCGCAGCAGAAGATTGTGCTCGGCAAATTCATAGAGCTGAGCGAAAAGATCGGGAAGCCTATGATAATCCACTCCAGAAAAGCAGAGAAAGAGGCTGTTGAAATGCTTGAGTCAAGCAGAGTAAAAAAAGCGGTTCTGCACTGTTTTTGCGGTAAAAAATCTCTTGTGAACAGTGCTATAGATCTCGGCCTTTATTTCTCTATCCCCGCAAACATTGAAAGGGCTGAGAACTTCCAGGCAAATGTATGCAGGATTGACATCAGCAGGCTATTGACAGAGACTGATTCGCCCTTGCTCTCTCCTGTCAGGGGCGAGAGAAACGAGCCTGCAAATGTTCTTGTGACTGTGAAGAAAATCGCAGAGCTAAAGAAGATGGATGCCGAGGAGACTGCCAACAACATATTCTTCAACTATCAGAGACTGTTTATGTAGGAACGGAAAAAATCCGAAAAAAACTCAGGCAGATTTATTAACCAGATATTCTTGATTCAATGCATGGAATACTTCAGCCTTGCGGTGAAAAGCAAAAAGTTTATATATCAATTGATATATTCAATAGGCATGAAGAGCAAACTGAAAAGTCCCTTTCTCAGGTCGCCTACGCTCAGCACTGTGCTGATGGTTGAGAAAACAATTGAGAAAAACAGCGGAGAATACAACAGGACAGAGTTATGGAGAGCTATCCCTAAAAAAACAATGTGGCAAACCTACATCGCGGTTTTGGAGTATCTGGAAAGCATAAACAAGATTGCAGCAGACAAAGAAGGGAGAATAGTTTATATCTGGAATCCTGCGCTGGCAAAAAGGCTGAAGAAGAGAAAGGAGATCAAAGTATGAAAAAGCCCTCCAAAGTCGTATTTATTTCACAGGAACTCGAGAATACTTTCAGCTCCCTCGACAATAATGACTTTCTCAAAAAAGCAATTGTCTGCACAATCAAAAAGCTCAGGAAAAACGCATTTTGCGGGATACAAATCCCAAAAAGACTCATTCCAAAAGAGTTTGTCAAAAAATACGGGATAAACAATCTCTGGAAGATCAATCTTCCCAAAGGCTGGAGAATACTATACACGGTAACACCTGAAAACGAAGTTGAATTGATAACAGCGATTCTGGAATGGTTCAATCATAAAGCATACGAGAGAAAATTCAGATACTGACAAATATCCTAGTATTAAAACTGAAGAATCATTCCTTCAAATAGCTTATCTCAGCCTTCAGCTGCTCGAGAAAATCAGGCGCTGTCTTGTACAGGAACCTGTTGAGCTTTTCTCCCTCTTCCTTTTCCAGGTTAAGCTCGTCGAAATAAACTGTAAAAAATGCATCTCCTGCGACATTCTGCAGTGTTTTCAGGGAGATCTGCTTTGTGTTTATTATGTCATCAATCTCCTCTACAGAGATATCGCAGCCCGCCATTATGCGCGGGTCTTTCAGCAAGACAGGCAGTGCTTTTTTCAAAAGCCTGGCGATTTCGGCGAAATTCTTGTCCATTGTCGTGAAAATAGTGTTCTATTTTTAAATATTTTGGGTTTTTCGGCATAAATCCATTGCAACTTTTTGGTGATTAAACGCGCCCGAAGGTTATGAAAAGATTTTTAAAAGAAAAAGAATCTCCAAAGAGCTTGTGCGGAATTGTTTAGACAACAAATTTGTAGAGGAGGAATATACAATGGGAACAATAAAACCTAGAGATGCATTGATTTTAGCTCAGGGAGCTACGCCCACAAGCGCTGGCGAACCAGGAGTGAGAGTCCTTGAAGTAATGAAGATAGGAAATCTTGTGAAAAGCGCAGGCGATGATCTAAGAGGAAGTACCCGTACGAGAATGTTGGCCGAGCTGCAGGACAGGAATAGTATCGGCATAACGGTACTCGAATTTTCAACAGGCAAATCAGATCTTCTTGTTTTTGCAGGGGCAGAAAAAGACCATCCGGCCAGATACACAACACCGGAAGAATGGGAAAATCCGCCTTATTCCAGGGTAGTTGCATCGGCGCAGGCTGGAGAGCAATCTCCTGTGCAATTAATTGTTCCTAGCAAAAGATTCAGAGACTGGAATATTGGTACTTTAGAAAAAGAAAACCCTACATCCGGCAGTCACTTAATGACATATCGGTTCATGGATGGTTCGAGAAGAGTATTGAACTCGGGAAATTCCTATCTCGCAGTAATAGTCGACGAGACAGATCAAATCACGGCAGTACGCCCTGTTCTTGGAATTTTAGGAGAACAGCTGAAACAGGCCACCCCGAAGAAAGCAAGGCTGAATGAAGGAATGAGGACAGAGGCGATAAGGCGAATATTCGCGGCTGAGCATTCACGTTTTGGTGAAAGCGGATATTGGTCAAAAGATAAAGCCATTCCAACGGCCAGAATAGTTAATGCAGTCGGCCCAACAGCTATTGTTGAGAGAGCATCATATGTTGTTCTTGGTACAGAACAGGTTCTTGATGCATATCTCGGCGCAGCCACAACCAGGCATCCTTTGGTCGGAAAAAGTCTTGACGACTTAACAGATGAAGAAACCCACGGAATAATGTGCCTGCCTATAGCCGGAAACGGAAAAGCACCAGCACTCAGGACAAGGCTCTTGGGATACACAGGCAGAACAAGCGAATAAATTTTTTACTTAATTTTTTTCAAATTTTTCTTTGTGATTATATTCTTTATAGCATATTCTTTATTGGCCTGTTTTTGTTTCTCACACACCCCACAAAGAATTATCCTTTCTCTTTATCTCTGCAATCTCTTTCAGAATCTCTTTCTCGTCGGGAGTTAAATATCTTTTCAGCTCCCTCAGCTTTCTGAAGCTTAACTCATCAATGTCAGAATACAATATGTCGCCCTCATTTATCTGCCTTCCGCAGGTTACGCCAGGCAGCGAAAGGGCAAGCTGAGTCCCCTTTTCAGCCTCGTTAAGGCTCTCTTTTTCAGCCTGCATTGACTTGACAGCTGCGAGCCTGCTGCCGTCTTTTTTCATCAGCATGGTGCCTGTTTTCAGAGTGCCGGCAGAAATCTCGACGCCAAAAATGGCTGGGTTGCACTGCCTGAAGGTGCAGTTCTGCAGCATCTCAATCTTGCAAGGCCTGGCAAGATCTTTCAGCTGATCCTGCTCGAGCTTTTTTTCAAGCGATTCCTGCCACTCTGCAAGCTGGTCTATCAGCTTGTATATCACATCGCCGAGAATTATTTTCACATTAGGATTGTCTCCGGCATCCTTGAGTATCTCGACGTTAAATCCAAGAATAACAGCCATCTCCGGCTCCTGCTCGAAATTAGACTCTGCTTCTGCAATGTCTTTCTTGGATATATTGCCTACGCCCGCCTTTCTTATCTGGATGCCTCTCTCCTTGAGAAGCATGCCGAGAGCCTCGAGGCTTCCTATAGTGTCTGCCTTTATTATCAGCCCGGACTCATCTGTCTCTATCTCTGTCTCCTCTATCTCTTTCATGATGCACTGCTTTATCTCGTCGGCGTCATCACCGCGGCAGGCAAACAAGGGCATGCCTGCAGTGACATTCTCTATGTCAGGCGCAGAAACCTTGACTCCTATTGCAGCGAAAACCTCCTTGACAGGCTTGTATTTTGATTTTTTGTCGCGCATCTCCATGAGAGGCATTGGCTCAAACAGCGCCCTGACTTTTGTGACTATCGGCTCGCCAAGGCTGCCTATGATTATGGCATCGCCTGTCTTCAGGCTGCCGTCGTAGATTATCACATCCAATGTCCTGCCAAGGCCTTCTGTCTCCTTGACCTCGAGCACAACCCCTTTTGCAGGTCCGTGGGCATCTATCTTCAATGAATCCTGCAGAAATTTCTGCACTAATCCTGTTATGACCATCAGCAGCTCGCTTATGCCTGTCATTGTCTTTGCACTGCATGGGACAATCGCTATCTGTTTTGTGAAATCCTCAAGCCTGTCGAACCTGTCAGACTGGAAGCCGAATTTTTCAAAAAGCGCACCGACGAGATTATATATCTTCTGGTCAACTGCCTGCGAAACAGCCTCATTTTGTTTTGCAATCAAACTCAAGAGCGAAGATTCCCTGTCTTTGATCTGAAAGCCTGATACAAGGTCGAGCTTGTTCGCAGCTATGACAAAAGGAGTTTTTGATGCCTTGAGAATCTCAACAGCCTCTGTTGTCTGCGGCCTAAACCCCTCATTGATGTCGACGACAAGAATGGCGATATCCGCCAATGCCCCGCCTCTTTTTCTCAGGCTTGTAAAGGCAGCATGCCCTGGTGTGTCAATGAACAGCAAACCCGGAATAGTGAATTCCATCTTCATGTTCTTGAGCAGGGAGCCGCATCTCTTTTTTATTACATCCAGAGGAACAATGCTTGCGCCTATTGCCTGGGTAATCGCACCTGCCTCTGTGGCGACGATGTTGCTCTCTCTGATAGCATCAAGGATGCTGCTTTTGCCATGGTCAACATGGCCGAGTACAGATAGTATAGGAGACCTAATCTTTGCCATGGAAGAAGATAAATCAACCTTGTTTTTAAAAGTTGCGATGAGAATGAGAAAAGAAGAAGAAACTAAGGGCTGCAATCTGGATCAAGAAAATATCAGAACCAACCATCGTAAACTTTTACGCGCGATATGCGTTCTCTTCTTTCTTCAGATCGACGCTCCCAAGGCTGCCTATGAAATCGCCCGCCAAGATCCTCCCATGCTCTTGCAATCAAGTCCATTGATTTTTTCCTGTCAGGATGGTTTGGAGGAAATTCATCTGGTTCTAATGCAATAAGGCAGGTGTCAAGACCTGTTCTGCTTGCATACACCTGAGTTCTGACAGGATCTGCGCGGGTTCCTCTGATTTTATCTGAAACCGTCAGTTCTTTATGAATCCGCGCCCTTAATTGCTTTGGATCGTCAAGAAACCTGAGAAGAACAGCTTTGAAAAACAAATGTTCATAAATATCATGTTTCATTAAATGCGAAAATACAGTATCGCCTCCCAACCCCAAAAATTCTGCGAGAGAAGATTCAGGGCGGGTTTGAAAGTCACAGACAGCAAGCGCATAAGCAGGCCTTCCGTTGTGGTGCAGAACAAAATATGCGCCAGCATAATCTATAGGCGGATGGATTTCGAGTTGTGGAGGAGGGATAAACCTTTGAGCAGGCATCGGTTTTGCATGCGTTTCCGCATTCTGCAGCGGAGAGCCTCCAGATTCACGAGGCTCAGCAGGACATGAAGGCACTTCCTTTTTCTCAAACAATCCATCAGCACCAGCAGCTTCACCTCTAGCATGACGCCTATGTCTTCTGAGAGGTCTTCTGGTTGTATGAGGAGAACAACCACACTGTGGTTCAAATCCAGAATTCCATCCTACTGAAAATACCATAACAAGAAGGAAATCGCTCAGGATTTAAAAATATTATTGTTGCAGAACAGAAAGAACAGTTAAATCTTAAGTTTTCTTATTTGCTCAGGGATTAATTTTAACCTGCTTTTAAACCTAAACAAAAGAGCTACAATCACAGAAATAACAGTTATTGATACAAATCCAATAAGAATCATTTGTGTTAAGCTGTTATAATCCAGCTGCGCTGTAACAAATGCAACAAAAACAGCGAGAATATAAGTGGCCAGAAGAATAATTGAAGTGTTATAATACT
>JAZDFJ010000054.1:0-9087 GCA_043807995.1 Candidatus Woesearchaeota archaeon | reverse complement strand
GTGAAACGCTTTATCCTCATCAGGTTGTTAGGTTTGCAAGGCCAAGGGAAGATGCCTATACATATGCACGAGTGAGAGGAGATTTTGTAAAAGACTCTTCAGGAATGATTGTCGGCTTTGATAAACAGAGGCTTGAGCTGCATGACCCAGCATCTAATTATCAACTGCTTCGCAATGCAGGACTTAAGACTGATTCTGTTCTCGGAATAAAGCCAAGAGGAACCGATCAGGTTTTTGCACTTGAAAGCCTGCTGGAACAGAATGTACGAGTTTTGTTTTTGTCAGGTAAGGCTGCATCAGGAAAGACGTTTCTTGCATATGCTGCAGCAGTCCAGCAGATACTTCGCATTCCAATTAGCAGCGGTTCAGGGAAACGCCAGCAAATCCATCATGGCGGAACCCGCCAAGTTCCACTAGAGAGAGCTGCTTACAGAAGTGCTATTGTTTCAAAGCCTATTGTACCTATCGGCGGAAACAATCTTGGCGCTTTGCCGGGAAATTTATATGAAAAATGCGCTCCTGATCTGAAGCCGTATGAGCAGGCGCATGGTAACACAGTGCTTGGCAGACACCTTTCATTCGGGCAGATGTTCTGTCATCCGTTAATTGAAACAGCATTTGGAGATCCTTTGCCTCAAATAGGTGATATAGACGGCTATGGCTATCTGCCGAATTCCAGGCCTCCTCTTGAGCTTGTGCCATTGTGCTTTATACGAGGAATATCTCCTGAGCATACTATTATCCTGCTTGATGAAGGACAGAATGCCACACCATATATGCTGAAAGTTCTATTGCAAAGATGCGGAGTAGGCACTAAGCTGATCATTATAGGAGATCCTCCGCAGACAGACACCCCAGCCCGCCTGAGAAAGATAAACGGATTCACATATGCTCTCCAGAACCTGCTTGGACTTCCTTTTGTTGCACTTGTCTCGCTGACAGGTCACCACAGAAACGAGGCATCAGCCGCCGCCACGAATATGAAAGTTTATTCGTGAATGGTTTGTTTTGATTTCTATTGGATTGTCCGAACGCAGCCCCCAAATACCGGCTTTGTGTAGTAAGTGACTCTTGTGTAAAAAGTCAGGACTTTTCCCTACTTCTTACACAAAGCCCCAAACACCGAAAGATTTAAATATATGATTTGATATTAAATCCTATTATGGAAGAAACTGACCAGTTCAATATAAGGCTGCCAAAGGCCCTGATATATGACCTTGAATTTGTCGCCCAGTACAAGAAGCTGAGCAGGAACGACTGGCTCAGGGTAAAGATTGCCGAGCTTATAACAAGCGAAAGAGAGGAGATTCTTGAAACTATCTCCCACAGGTTTATCCGCGGGCTGATAAGCGGGGATGAGTTCAGGAAGGCGACAGGCATCACTCCAACACAAGGCATGCTGGAGTCGCGCCAGAGAACTCTTCAGGCGCAGGAGGATGCGAAAAAGGCTCATGAGAAATACATCATGGACATAGCTGCGAAAGTTGAAAAGAGGGATCTCGGCCACATTGACAAATACCTCACAAAGATAATGAAGAAGACTGAGAAGGAGAGGAAGAAAGAGAAAAAGAAGAATAAATTATAGCTGCTTTGCGATAAATTTATTAATAACTGTTTCTGTGATTCAATTATGAGGAAAATCTATTGGTTATTGTTGCTTTTGGCTTCTTTTGTGGTATCGGTCATACTGAATTTCAACTCATCTTCGTTCACAGTCTTTTTGATACGCACTTTTGTGATTGGAGCGCTGTTGTTTGGATTCTTTAGATTTGCAATTAAGGCAGTCCTGGCAGGGAAAGAGCGAAAAATAGGAGATACAATCGCTTATTCAGTCCTTGCTCTTTTATTCATACTGGCATTTTTAGGAATTTTTTTCTTGCTGGCCGCAGGTGGAGTTTCACCTTCAGAAACTTTTGCTCATTTTAGGACAAACATCTTTACCGGAAAGTGTGATTTTGGCGGTTATTCAAGCCATCGAAAAAGCGAACCATGGTACTACAAGCAAGGATGCAATCTGACAAAAGAAGAGAAGATTGGACTGATAAAGATATCGCCAGACCTTGAAAGACTGAGAAAAGCCTGCGGATATTGTTCAGAAGTAGGAATAGATAGCTGCATAATGGCGTTTGGGTATAATAGTCAGATCAAGTGTAGTGATGTTTTCGGATAGCTGCTTCTTTACTTTTGGCTCTTTTGACGTTATTCATTTTTCACAGAATTCCTGTATTTCTTCCGGAAAAAATACAGAAGAGCTTATTAAACCGCTTTTTCCTGCTGCAGCATGGATGATTTTGAAAGGATCAAAATATTACTGAAGTCAATACATGATGAAGATATCATATTCAAGAGGCATTTTTACAGCAGAACCCTGGAAAGACCAATCGATGAAAGTCTTGTAAGGGAAAATATTAAAAAGACAGACGATATACTCAAGATAGAGCAACAGCCTGCCAGAAAAGACGGCGAAGAAAAATTCAAGATATGGATAAGGCTGAGCAGGAGATATGCGCTGGTGCTTGTGGTTGCTGTAGCGCAGAAAAAACTTATTATAATCACTGGATGGAATGCAAAATGGCAAAAATAAACTATGATCAGGAAGATGACATCCTGTCTCTTTCCAAAGAGGCAAAGGTAAAGCACTCCATAGATATAGGAGATTTTATTGTGGATATAGACCACAAGGGATTTGTTGCAGGCATTGAGATTCTGAACGCCTCTGAAAACCTGAACCTAAGCAGCAAGGAGCTGGCCTTATTGGAGCAGGCCTCAATGGTTGTGTCATACAAGCCTAATCATGTCTGCATAGCAATAACAATGAAGCTGAAGGACAAAGAAAAAGACATAACAATCCCGATAACAGTCGATCTGGGCCATGCTGGCAAGACAGAGAAAAGCGAGTTTGCAGCCTGAGCGCTTTGCAATAGATTCTGCAGGAAATCCTGCATTTCTTCCGGAAAAAGAGAGGAAACAAATATATAAGATTCTTCATTGGATGCATAAACCGAAAAGTTTATATAAGATGGTAAATTAATATTTACTATCTGTTCATAAAAATTAACTATTCTGCTGCGAGAGATGGCTGGAATGAACAGAATACTGAAATCACTGCTGATCACAATGCTGAACAGGAGATGCATTGGAGAAAAACATACTCCTGAAAAAATGATTATTCGGTCCAAGGCAAAATGGTGCAGCAGGCAGGAAGTGAAAGAATTCGAAAAGGAATATGCGAGATGATAGCCCGCGGATTTATACTGAAAATGAAAAAAAGGACTGGAAAAGGCTCTGACTGGCACATTTCCCTGAATCCGAGGATGCTTGACGAGCTCGAGAGGATGATAATATGACAGGCGCATTCTGCGAAATGTATGGAAACAGCATAAGAAACCAGGTGCTCGAGTTTCTTCTTGAGAATCAGGACCTTGACTTTTCTGTTGGAGACATGGCAAAAGAGCTGGGCATCTCAAAGCCAAAGGCATACGAAGCCATTTATGATTTCGAGAAAAAATGCCTTGTCAGGAAAACAAGAGTTGTCGGCAAGACACAGCTGTATGCACTCGAGAAAAATAATTCCCGGGTTAAGCTTTTTCTCTATGATTTCAAAAAATGCCTGCATCTGGTCTTAGAGGAGCACAGACAGAAAAAGACTGCAGGAAATCCGCACCTCAGCAAAGGCATTGGAAAAGAGCATTCCAGCGCGGCTCTGTCCTGAGTCTCCTTTCAGTCGGGTTAACAGCTTAAAAATGCAGGATGACCTATCCCGAAAATGCTGCGTTCCCGGTAAGACGTACCTTTACCAATGCAATCGTGGTATTCCTGACGGAATACCACAAAAAGTGCAAAATTTACATTTAGGGGACTGAGCAAAGCGAATGTCGCCTGAAGTGTCAACCGATTCAGCAGTTGGGAGCCTCCCCTCGCAACGCATAAGCTGCAAAATCAGAAGGCATTTTTACTTGAGGCTGTTAACCTACACCCAGGATAGAGCCAGCGTATAAACATTTAAATATCTGAGCGCATTCTTTGTTTCAGGGTTGTGCCTATGAAATTAAATACTGTTTCCAATTCAAAACTTTCCTGCTTTGAGCAGTGTCCTCTTAAGTTCAAGTTTAACTATATTGACCATATAGAAACTGAGATAGAGGAGACTGTTGAGGCATTTCTCGGCTCAAGGGTGCACGAGGCTCTGGAAAAGCTTTACAAGGATTTAAAATTTCTAAAGCTTAATTCTCTGCAGGAGCTGCTTGCTTTCTACAATGAGGAGTGGAAAAAGAGCTGGAATGACGGCATTGTGATTGTGCGCAGCGAGTATGATTCTGAGAATTACAGAAAAATGGGAGAGAAGTATATTTCTGACTATTATAACAGATATAAGCCATTCAATGATTCCAGGACTGTCGGCTTAGAGACGCAGAGCTTTGTTGAGATTGGCGGCTACAAGATGCATGTCAGGATTGACAGGTTGGCGGTAACTCCTGACGGCACTTATGAGGTACATGATTACAAGACATCCAATTCATTGCCTACACAGGATGATCTCGACAATGACAGGCAGCTTGCAGTGTATGCCTATGGCGTCAAGAAAATGTATCCTGACGCTGTCAAGATTAAATTGGTTTGGCATTTCCTTGCCTTTGACAGGGAGATGTGCTCTGAAAGAAGCGATGAGCAGCTTGAGCAGCTGAAAAAAGAGGTTTTGTCTGTGATAAAACAGATTGAGGCCTGCGCTGATTTTCCTGCAAAAGAATCTGCTCTCTGCGACTGGTGCGTGTACCAGTTCTTATGCCCAAAGTTCAAGCATCTGCACGAGGTTGAGGACAAGCCTGCAGAGGAGTTTCTCTCTGATGACGGCGTCAAATTAGTGAATATGTATTCTGCGCTTTCTGCCGAGGTGAAAGAGAAAGAGGAGAGACTGGAGCAGATGAAAAATGCTCTGGTTGCATTTGCCAAAAGAAAAGGGGTTGAGGTTGTTTACGGCTCTGATGTAAAGGCCTCTGTAAAGGTTTACCCCCATCTTGGCTTTCCGAAAAAGGAAGACGCCTGCAGGGAAGACTTCTTCAATGCAGTGAAAACAATCGGCCTATGGGACAGATTGGCTGTTGTTGACGTGTATGAGCTGGCAAAGATGATAAACAACCGCGAGATTGATGATGAATTGGCAAAGCTGCTGGAGAGGTTTGTCAATAAAGGCGAGATTGTGAGGATTGCATTGAGGAGGAAGTAATGCATGGTGATAAGTGCGGGGTTGGTAAGCAGTTTGTATGGCCTGGCTGAGACAGATAAAACGATAACTTTAAATATAAACTTAAATTTACATATGTAAATTAAAATGGACATATATAAACTTAACTTTACAAAGCTTGAACTTGAGATATTCCTTTATCTATGCATCATGTCAGGTGATAGCCTAAGCCAGCGGGATATAGCAAAAAAGCTTAGAGTATCCCCTACTGCCGTCTCTAACTCTGTAAAGAACCTGGAAAAACAAGGGCTTGCAAGAATCAACAAAACCAAAAATATAAACTTCATCTTGTTCAACAGGGACAGCAGAAAGGCTGTTGAGCTTAAAAGAGCTGAAAATCTAAGGCAGGCATATGCTTCGGGATTAGCGGATTTCCTTGAAGAAAAACTTGCAGGCGCGGCAATCATCCTTTTCGGAAGCTATTCAAGAGGAGAGGACACGGTTTCTTCTGACATCGATATTGCCGTGATCGGAAGGAAGAGCAAAGAGGTTGACGTCAGCAGGCATGAAAAGATGCTTTTCAGGAAAATCAATATCCAATTCTACGATTCCTGGAAAGATATGCATATCCATCTGAAGAACAACATACTGAACGGTATCGTCATTGCAGGGAGTGTCGAGCTATGATAAAGGGCTTTGAAGAATACAGAAAAGAAGGGATTGTAAAGAAAGTCTCTCCAGACAAAGAAAGGGCAAAAAGCCTGATTCTTGACTCAGAAAGAAAAATGAATGTGCTGGAGAGGCAGCTGAAAGCATTAGGGATTGACAAGGATTTGGCAAACGAGTACATACTCCTATGCTATGACAGCCTGATGCTTCTGGTGAGGGCGCACATGCTTATCAAAGGGTACAATGCTTCGGGGCAGGGGGCGCATGAAGCTGAAATTGCCTATATGAGGCTTTTAGGTGCAGATGAAAATGAGATAAGATTTACAGACCAGATGAGATATTTCAGGAACGGAATGCTCTATTACGGAACAGCACTGGATGAAGAATATGCAGAGAAAGTAATCAAGTTTGCAAAAGAGGCTTGCACCAGGCTCAGAAGGACAGCAAGCAGAAACGGCAAAGCACCCAAGTAAAGAGACGGTGATGATTCCGTAGTAGGTGCATAAATGGAGATTGTGAGGGCTGAGGAAGAAGTGATGGACTATTCAAAAGCTTTAAATTATACATCAAATTTGAGGGCATAACATGGACAGCAAAACCAACATTAATGAATTAAAGGAGAAAGTAAAGAAATTCTGCGAAGACAGGGATTGGGAACGGTTTCACAATCCTAAAGATCTTGCCATCGGTGTTGTGACAGAGGCTTCAGAGCTTTTAGATCATTTCAGGTTCAAGTCAGATGAGCAGATGAGAGAGATGCTCAATGATCCGAAGAAGAGGGTAGAGATTGGAGAGGAGATCGCAGACATCTTCTATTTCCTGCTGAGATTTGCGCAGATGAACAACATTGATCTGGCAACAGAGCTGGATAGGAAGCTGGAGATAAACAACAAGAAGTATCCTATAGAAAAGACGAAAGAGAAGTTATTTAAGAAATATACGGAGTATTGAATTGCCAGAATCTTTAACACACCAAAAATTGAAGTTGGAAGCTAAGCAGTTACTTATTTCTAAAGGTTATGAAGAAAATAAAATAATAATTGACAGGAAATTCATTAGTGTGACTTTAGATGAGCAAGCATACAAATTCAAAATTGATGTCTATGCTTCTAATGGAGATGAAATTGCTATTGAAGTTGGAAATTTTCCACGCTGGAAGTATCCATTTTACGAAAAATATTTTGGCAAAAAGAATATTATCCACATCCCTTATCCGGTATCATTCGGTAAATTTACGAATCAGGATTTGTCAACAGATTCTTTGACACTGCAACAGCAAAAGCAATTTCTGATAGATGCTTATACTAAACAGATATATTCTTCCTTCAAAGAGGATCCTGTCTTTGATTTTCGAGAGTTTAATGAAAAAAGTAGGGAATTGTTTGATATAGATAATCATCGTGGCTATTTGGAGATTAATCCAGATTATGGAAACCTAAAACAAGCAGAAGGAAAAACCGTTTGGATGAATTTCCCATCGTCTAGAACTTTGTCTAAGATAGAATACAAAAAGGAGATACATTGGGGGATGTTATATTACGGAAAAAACGTTTTAGCAATTACAATCATTTTTAGTGGGAAAGAAGCTTGTGAAAAATTTTTGTCACTCTCAGACAACACACATGATAGAATATTTGAAGCACTCAAAAAACTACCATTACGATTTCATATACGCGATGGGAATTCGTTTTGGGAGGATGCACATATGCCTCCTTTAGATAAGGAATGGAATGATCCAATACCTTGCCATGAATTAACGAGAGAAGAATATGATGAAATATTAGATAATCTCAAAAATCTGATTTATATGCAAAAAAACGGGTTTAAAGTCGGTCCTGTTCTTGATTTAGCAAAAGGATTTTTTGAATATGATGATATGCCTGAAGCAGTATCCGCACTAAGAGAACTTTATTCGATTTTGCTGAAACCTGAAACTGAGATTGATGTTATTGCTTCAAAAATCAAAAAAATTGAAAAATGGGAATGGTATGTTGAACAGATAAATCAATGGAAAAACTTATATAACAATTACAATTCTCAAAATAAGACATTTATTGATTTTATTCAATTTAAAAGAGCTTGTAAAAAACTTAGATTTGATCCTGACTATGAAAAATATGTAAAAGGAGATTGAATATGAGGCTTTATTCGGGTTCATCAGAACAATTCATACATGACAACATCCAGAACCAGATTGCTGAGAAATTGAAAATAGCTTTTTTCAACTATTTCAGGTTCAATCCTTCTCCTAATGAGATCAATTCCTGGAAGAACTCTTTGAGAGCAATATCTCAGGTTTTTCAGTATGCAGAACTGACAGATCACGGCGTCATCCTGGAGTATCAGCTTCCTATGACTTCTAAAAGGCTTGACTGCATGGTTTCAGGCAAAGATAAGGAAGGAAAAGAAAATGCTGTGATCATAGAGCTTAAGCAGTGGGACAAATGCGAAGATTCCGCAGGTGAGAATGAAGTGACTACCTGGGTTGGCGGTGCTAAAAGGGAGGTTCTCCATCCTTCTGCTCAGGTAAGGCAGTATCACTTATACCTTTCTGATACCCATACAGCTTTCTATGAGGGAGAAAACCCTGTCAATCTCAATTCATGCTCATATCTTCATAATTATAACCATTACGAAGACGATGTGATCTTTGCAGATAAATTCCATCCGATCATTGAATTTTCTCCATTGTTCACAGCGGATGATGTTGATGATCTCAGGGACTTCCTGGTTTCAAAACTTGAAAAAGGCGGGGGGTTGGACGTTCTCAAGAAAATTGAAGAGAGCAAATACAGGCCGAGCAAAAAGCTCATGGATCACGTCGGAAATGTGATAAAAGGAAAATCAGAGTATATCCTTTTAGATGAGCAATTGATTGTTTATGACAAGGTACTAAGCTGTGCAAAAAAGGGGTTTCATGACAAGCAAAAGACAATCCTGATTATCAAGGGGGGTCCGGGAACCGGAAAATCTGTCATTGCTATCAATCTTATGGCAGATCTACTTCTAAGAGGCTTTAATGCGCATTACGCCACTGGTTCGAAGGCTTTTACAGAGACTTTAAGGAAAATCATCGGAGTGAGAGGGTCAGTCCAGTTCAGATATTTCAACAGCTACACAGAAGCTCAGCCGAATGAGATTGACGTGCTTATCTGCGATGAAGCCCACAGGATAAGAAAAAACAGCCAAAGCAGATATACCCCGAAAGAAAAAAGGACAGATATGCCCCAGATTGA
>JAZDFJ010000053.1:0-2232 GCA_043807995.1 Candidatus Woesearchaeota archaeon | reverse complement strand
GACAAGGTAAGAAGCTTCAGGTCAATGAAAAGCTCTGAAGGCTACATGACTCATTATCATGAGCTTATCGGGCTTAAGGCAAATATTGATTAAGGCATAAGTTTTTATTCTATTCTTTCTTATTTATCTTCATGAAAAGTTTTTGGAAAATAGTGAATGATGTAATAAGCAGCTCAGACATACTGCTTGAGGTGCTTGATGCAAGATTTGTTGATGAAACAAGAAACATAGAGCTTGAGGACAAGATAAGGCAAAGCAACAAAAAGCTTATTTTTGTGCTGAACAAATGCGATCTTGTTGAAAAACAGGCTATTGAAAAGCAGAAAAAGAAGCTTAAGCCGGCTGTGTTTGTTTCTGCAACAAAAAGATATGGCATTACAATGCTGCTTCATGAAATACAGAAAAATTCTCCTAACAAGGAAAAAGTGGTTGTCGGTATTGTCGGCTATCCAAACACAGGGAAAAGCTCTGTGATAAACGCATTAAAAGGCAGGGCAAGCGCGCCTGTCTCGTCCCAAAGCGGGTTTACAAAGGCAATGCAGCTAATCAAGGTTACCGGCAAAATATATCTTCTTGACACGCCTGGTGTTTTTTCTTACATGGAAAAAGGCATTGGAAAGCATGCTTTAAGGGCTTCGGTTGACTTTACAAAAATAAAAGACCCTGAAGCAGCTGCTGTTTTCATTATTGAAGGCAACAAGGATGCAGTGTCTGCGCATTATCTTGTAAAGAAAAAAGCAGATACAGAGGAAATGCTTGCAGAGATAGCTTTTAAGTTAAACAGGCTGAAAAAAGGCGGCGTGCCTGACATAAAGGCGGCTGCGCAGGCATTGCTGAAGGACTGGCAGCGCGGAAAGATAAAAACATAAAAAAAAGAAAAAAAAGGGATCCCTTTCTTCTGTGGCTTTACTGCCCTCCGCATAAAACCTTGTCAAGGTATGACATTGGCTTTATGTCGACAATTGTGGTCCTGTGCAGAATCCACTTGCCGTCCTTGCTTTTGCTTACTGCAGTCTTGATAATCGGCTGCTTGTTAAGCTCGTCAAGCTTTTTTTCGCTTAATTGTCTTGCCATAAACTCACCTCCTGCCATGACTTATGTCTGGTTGCAGAGGTTATATAAAAAGTTTTGTCCGGAAAAGTGTTCAATTTTCCGTCGTCAAGTTAATTTTTTCAGCCGGACATCTTGCATATTCCCTGAAAAGTTTCCGGAATGAAAAGAGCTACTTGCTGAACAGGCCCTTGAATGCTGCCAGCCCTGATTTTGCCTTTTCCTTTACTGAGAATCCATGCCCGGATCCCTGCTTGTTTCCCCATTTGTCAAAATAGCAGAAATTGACAAATTCATTCCTCACATGGCTGTGCTTTTCCTCGTCAGGATACCCTATTGTGATGATTGCCTCAACACTGACATCATCATCAATATTCAAAAGCCTGTGGACCTTTTCATGCTCAAAGGCGCCGACCCAGCATGTCCCTAATCCATTTTCAACTGCAAGAAGCTGTATATAGGATGCGATTATGGCGCAGTTTTGGGTTGAGAACATCTTGCCTGATTCCTTGTAAAGAGTTGTGAGCTTTTTGCTTGCATTGCACATGACAATGAAAGCAGGCGCATCTGTCATCCAGTGCTGGCTGTGGCAAAACTCTGAAATTTCGCTCTTTTTCTTCTTGTCTGTAACTATGACAAGCCGCCAGTTCTGCGCATTCCCTGCTGAAGGCGCAAACCTTGCTGTTTCAAGAATCTCCGCTATTGCCTGCAGAGGAACATCCTTCTGCTGGTATTTCCGTATGCTTCTCCTGTTTATTACTGCTTCTTTTAGTTCCATTTTCGCTCCTTTTTAGCTTTGTTTCAAAAGCCTTAACATAACCCTTAAAAAGAAGCTTGCTTTTATATTTTTCTATGGATTACCTTGTCTTGGCAAAATCTTACGAGCAGCTTGAAAAGACGTCAAAGCGGCTTGAAAAGACTGCAATCATAGCAAAGCTTCTCAAGGAGGCATCAAAAGACGAGCTTGCCGATGTCATATGCCTCTTGCAGGGCTCTGTTTTTTCGCCTGCTGAAAAGGAAAAGCATATAGGTGTAAGCTCAAAGCTTGCTGCCAAGGCAGTGGCAAATTGCGCAGGCGTTTCACAGGACAAGGTGGAAGATCTTCTTGGGAAAGAAGGCGATCTTGGGATTGTTGCTGAAAAGCTGTTTGCGAAAAAAAAGCAGATGCCTTTGTTCTCGCAA
>JAZDFJ010000052.1:0-8806 GCA_043807995.1 Candidatus Woesearchaeota archaeon | reverse complement strand
CAAATTTCGACCTGAAGGTCGGGGTATTCATCATCCCCCGGCAATTTCTCCAGAAGTCGAAATTTCCTATAAAACGTCTGTAATCTGCCACGCGGTATGTCTTTCTAGGTCCTTGTTTTATTTCAAAAAACTCTCCAATTGGATTCTTTTCAGATGAACTTTCATCCCAATCCATAATCTCAAATGGTCTTCCCATATCGAGTGAACCAAAGTCCGGGCTGCCAAAATAAGTGAACCATTCAGGTTTTACATGACTTTGTTTTGTTTTGATCATTTTAATTTATCAATAGTAATAATCATCAACTTCTTAAATCTTTGTTGTTTATTATTAACAACAACATTTATATACTGCTTAATATTTCCTCAACATATGGAAATCGAGAAGCTAAAGCAAATTGGCTTAAATGAGAAAGAAAGCTCTGTTTACATTGAACTGCTTCAGGCAGGAGATAGTTTAGTTTCTGAACTCTCAGAAAAAACAAAAATAAACAGAAGTTTACTTTATACAATCTTAACTGATTTGGCAAATAAAGGCATCGTTACATACATCATAAAGAATAATGTTAGATATTACAGAGCGGCAGAGCCAAACAAAATATTATCCATGCTTAAAGAAAAAGAAAAAATCTTTGAGTCAATACTGCCAGAGCTTATCGAACTCCACAAACCCAGAACAAAAAAGCCAATTATTGAGATTTTAGAGGGCAAAGAGGGAATAAAAACCATACTCAATGATCTTCTTAGACTTAAAGAAGAATGGTTTGCGTTTAATGTCCCTGGCAAAGGCCCAGAAATCTTAGGACCGACAGTTCACGCCTTTGAAAAAGAAAGAAAAAAAGAGAAAATACCTCTAAAACTAATATGTTTTAAAACAGAAGAGTGAATAAAAAGAGGAAAAGAATTCTCACAAATGAAGCATACTTCCGTGAGATATGCGCCTAAACCATATGAATCACCTGCTTCTAACTGGGTTTACGGAGATAGAATAGTAATAATTTATTGGTATAAAGAATTTCCTTTCGCAGTTAGAATAATAGATAAAAATCTTGCTGAAAGCTACAAAAATCACTTCAAAACATTGTGGAATTCATCTGATAATACTTGAAAGCCACATCTTCTTTTTTAGGAAAAAAGAAGCAAAAAATTCTCGCCAGCCCTATAAAACCTTAAAGATACTTTCGAGCCCACCTGTGCGGACACCCAGAAATCTTTCAACCATTCAACACAAGCCTTCTCACGCCTTTCGGAATCCTGTCTTTCGGAATCGGCCTGAATCTCAACGGCTTTGCTCTCGAGTTCGGGTCCCTGGTAACAACAAGAAAAGACACTTTCCAAGGGTCAAGTACTTGCGCATCTCTAAGATTGTCTCCAGTAAAAACCAATGATTCTGCGCCACCTTCCGGTTCTTTAAGGGAAACTTCAAGCATTGTTGTATCTTTTCTTCCAGCATAATACTCCAGCGGAACTCTATTGTACACTTTCTCAGTCCCTACAAATCCCTTGAATCTACTAAGATATGGCGTGCTTCTTAAACGCTGAAGAATATCCATCGGATCATCTGCCAAAAGAAAACTAACCCTGCCATTTTCATGGACAGCCTGATAGCAGATGCGCATAGGGCAATGTTCATTTTGATATGTCATTATAGCAGAACTGCTGTCCGGTTTATAATTATTTCTGTTCTTAAAAATATAAAAGAAACCAGCAGGCCATAATCACCCCAAGAACCGCCATAAATCCAAAAATATAAAAACAGGCGGTTTCATAAAAAGACTAAAAAAACCAAGATGAAAAAGCCATATATCAAAAAATTCGGGAAAGTTTCTAACTTCACAGTGTGGATTGTCGACGGAAACTACATCAGGACAAACCTTGATGAGGAGTTCACGAATTTCGGCCAACACTTTAATTTCGCATTTATACCAAAAAATGAGTTCTGGATAGACAGGGAGCATGGCGACGGAGACGAGACAGCATACTTTGTAAACAACATGCTTGCGAAAAACTGGTTCATGTCAAAAGGCAAGGGTTTTGATGAGGCATATGACAAAGGCAATGAGTTCGAGCTCATGACAAGGGAGATGTTCGAAGACGATATTGTCGGGAAAAAACTCCACAAAAGACAGATCAAAAAGCGCATCCACAAAAAACTCCTGAAATCATACAGCAAAGGGATAAAAGTGTGGGTTGTATACGGCAGGGTTGTGAGGAATACATTCTATCTTGATTTTACGCTTGGGGGCCATGATAAGGTCTACAAATTCGTGCCAGCCAAAGAGATATGGATTGACGACGCTGTCAGCCAGAAAGAGAGAAAATTCATACTCCTGCACGAGATCCACGAGAGAAACCTGATGTCGCGGGGGCTAAGCTACATAGATGCCCACAGAAAATCCCACAGGCTTGAGCAGTACTGCAGGCTATACCCTAAAAAGTTCATTGCTCTCTACAAGAAAGAGCTCAACAAATTGATATTAGACGGGCCTGCTGACGGCAAAGAAAGAAAAAAATAGAAATATTTTTATTCATAGATAGATTTCTGAAACAGAAGAGGTGAAGAATCGTAACAAAGGTGAAAACATGAAGGTTGTGAGAAGGCTTGCACAGACAGCAAGTCAGGTTAGAGATGGGTTTTTCGACGGATTTTTAGAGAAAGGGTTTGCCAGCAGCGGCACAAGACCATACGCGACAGCACACGCCCTTGGCAAACGTGCTTACAGATCAAATATTCCCAGACACCTGATTGTTTATGCAACACAGAACTATCTTCACAGTTATAGGCCTGCTGCTTTCAGAGAAGGTTAAAAGAGATAAAGCTAATTTTCTTTCATGCTTTTCATCAGCTCATCAATCTTTGAGCAGATTACCTTAATGTGTTCTATCCTCTGCTCAAGGCTGTTCTTTGGCAGATCATTGATATGCAGCTGGATAACTTCCTTGCCCTCGAGCCTTTCCTCGCCGAAAATCTGCGGCGGAATATTGTCTGCGACAATTATTATCTTGTCAGCCCATTCAAGAAGCCTCTGGCTTGCAGGCTTTGGCTTTCCCCTGAGCTTTAGGCCATTCTGCTTTGCTGCAGAAATCACTTCCATAGTCAGATTTCTTCCAGGAGTTAGGCCTGCACTTTTTACCCTAATCTTATTATCCTTGTTCACTTTTTTAAAATAGGCTTCTGCAATCCTGCTCCTGTATCTGTTGTACTTGCACACAAAAAGGATGTTCATGCTTAAACTGTAAAGAGGTAGTTTAAATAGTTGATGATGCTGTCTGGAATGCCTTTTTGCCAACTGCGAGCCTATTTCTTAATCAAATGATTAGAGTTGCGGGATATCCCATCCGGGGCTGCAACAATAGAAGCAACAGCAGAAGTGTGAGGCGAACTCGGCAAAAGCGAGCCTTTGGCGAGTTTCCAGACAGCATTTCCTGATGCAAATTATTTTAAACAAATGCAGCCTCCCAAAGCAATGCTCCCTTCAATCATAGCAAAGACTATTGCATTTGATATCGACGACGTTCTTTTGAACTGGCTTGACAGCTTTATTGCATTCCACAACAAATTTTACGGCACAAGGCTGACAAGAGGGGATTTCAAGAGATATTCTGTCGCAGACACTCTGAAGGTTGGACTGCGTGAGGAGTTCGCCCGCATTTTAAAATTTGAGGCAACAGATTATTTCAGGCAGATGCCTGCCTTGGAAGGAGCTGCAGAAGGCCTTGCAGAATTAAGACAATATCTTGATAGCTCGCGCAGATTCATCTCTGTGACTTCAAGATCAAAGGGAACAGAGTCAATAACAAAAAGACTGATAGAGCTTTATTTTCCCGGAATGTTTCTGAACAAAGACATTTTCATAGCAGGCTGTGCCAGAAACTCCGGCAAAGACGGATTCAGGCCTAAATCAGGAATCTGCCTTGAGAATAATGTCGGCATAGTTGTCGAGGATTCGCTTGCCAATGCCATAGAGCTTACCTGTACCGGAATACACGTTGTTCTGTTCAGGCACCCGACAAACCAGTATGAGTTCAGGCATCCGCTGATTCACAGGGCAGAAAGCTGGCCTGAGATTGTTGATAGAGTGAAAATGCTTGCTGATTAGAAAGAATATTTAATCAAGAACAGATTACCGAACAGAAGGCGCTGCAGGTTTACTAGGCTCTTTTCTGCTTTGCATGTTGTAAATATCCCAGAATCTCTGCTTTAAATCTGCTAATTGCTCTATCAGGCTATTAAAAGACTTCCTATAACAGGCTGCTGGGAACGCGCATTCCATGAGGAAACTCAAATTCGGCCAGCTCAAATTCATCTCTGCTAAAGTAAACAGCCCTGGCAGCAGGGAATATTGTGCCGAGAAAATTTTCCATAGTTGTTGTAGTGCCATTGATTCCGATTTCAGCATCAGGAGATAACTCCAAAAGCCTTCTATATGCATCATATCCGTCAAACTGCAGCACCATGTGGCCTCTTTGAGTCATTGCCCTGACTCCTAAATGCTCTGTGCCAATATGGATTGGCGCCTCTATTGGAAAATTTCTGCCGCGTGATTCACGCGCTGTTTCTGAAGCTGCTGCTGTGTATGCTGACATCTCATTCACCCTCTATTTTCAATTATCAAACTCTTGTTAATAATAGGAATACGAACTGGCGTATGAGCCAGAACATGTTCCTGTCCTCTGCATTCCGGATCTTCGGATGTAAAGAGACACAGCTTTTGCGCTGTCTTCTTGGATTATAGAATTTGGTATATCATCATTCCCCAGATAGCCTCTCAGAGTTTGCGCGTCATATCTTGTAATTCTTGCGCTATGTATTCTTGGCGCTTCATAGCTGTGCACTATTTTTAGCCTTCTTGTTCTAAACATATTAATCCCCCTTTTTTCCCCTTTTTGTTTAATCTTTGCCTATTATCCTTTTTGCAGCCTTTCGGCTATCTTAGTTTTAGTCTTGCTTCTGTCTCAGAACCTTGCACTTTGAAAAAAAAATTCCCTCGGAGAGGTCCTTTTCGCTGATGGAATGACACCTCAGCCACTCCGAGGGGATGGTTGATGTGTGTTTTATGGTTAATTGAATATGAAAACAGCAGGGTAAAATTCAGGCATAGCAAATGGTAAGAGATGGATAAGCGTATTGCTTATTCCTGCCTGTGCACAAATCACCCCACAGCTCAATTTATTGGATTAATGTTTAAACTGTTATAACAAAAATTCGCTGCTCGGCGCTATTCCCAGCCTAAAGGTGTGGGGTTTTCACGCACCTCGCTAAAAAGCGAATTTTTGGAATAGCAAATTTCGACCTGAAGGTCGGGGTATTCATCATCCCCCGGCAATTTCTCCAGAAGTCAAAATTTCCTATAATACCAATATCACGTTTCAAGTATATAAACCTTTCGGATTCTAGTATACAGAAAAGTATGTTGATATACTAAAATGCTCCTTTTTTGCGTGTTTTACAATGCATTTTACAAAAAAAAACATAAAAGAAAAAGTTTTCAAGAGGACAAAAAAAATATTTCAGGATGTTTTTCAGAGGTGCTTAACCATGTAAGGCCCTTCTTTTCTGTAGCCGTGTTTCCTGTAATAATCACGCACACCAACACCAGAGATAACAACAATCTTTTCTCTGCTGTGCTGCTTTGCAATCAGCTCTGCCTTTTGCAGGAGCATAGCTCCGAATCCGCGGTGCTGTGTTTTTCCTTGCTCTGTCAAGCCGAGGGCAAGAGCAGAGCCATAGACGTGCAGCTCCCTGATCAAAGCGCTCTTTCCAGATATCTCTTTTCTGAGAAACTCTGAGGGGAATCTTAATCTGCAAAAGCCAAGAAGCCGGTCATTTTCGTCGACAAGCGAGATAAAAAATTCGCTGCCATTGCTTGCGCCATATTCTATAACATCAAGCCCTGGCTTTCCTGCAATTCCAGAGTTGCCAATCTCTCTACAGCGGATGCAGCTGCACTTGACTCCTGAATCCTCAACATACTGCCTAAGATTGGTTCTGTCAACTCCTGCAAGCACAACATTCGAAGGAATATCACGCTGGACGCGCATTATCCTGACATATCTAGGAATGGTTTTCTTGAACTCAGCAATCAAAGAGGCTGCCTTTTCAGTCGACAAAGGGGCGAATTTTCCATTTCTGAAATCAGCAGCAAGCTTTGTGCCTGGCATTACCATGCACGGATATATCTTCAGCATGTCTGGCCTGAAATCAGGGCTTGAAAATAATTTATTGAGTCCTGCAAGGTCTTTTTTACAGCTGACTCCAGGAAGCCCTGGCATGACATGATAGTTTATCTTAAAGCCGAGATCCTTCAGAATTCTTGTTGAATGGATTGAATCCTGCACAGAATGCCCTCTCTCGACTCTTTTCAGCGCATCTTCATAGACGCTCTGCACTCCAAGCTCTACGCGGGTGCATCCATACCCTAATAATTCATTGCCGTGCTTTAACAGGCCGAAATCAGGCCTTGTCTCAATAGTCAGGCCAACACATCTGGCAAATGATGTTTCATTCTTTTTCTGCTCTGCTCTTATCGCCTGGACAAAACCCCTTGCGCTTATCCTTGATTTAAGGCGCTCAATCTTTTTCCTGATATTAGCTGCGCGCTCAGGGCTGCCAACTTCTCCGGGAAGCTCAAAGAATTTTCTGAATTTCTCAACAAGCAGGTTTCCTTTTTTGTCAAAAAACAATCCTGAAAAATCATTCAATGCCCTAAAGCACATGAAAATAAAATTTTCCTTGTATTTCTTTGGAAAGCTCAGAAAAGTCCCGCCCATGGCAATGAGCTCTATTTTCTGGCAGCTCTGTCCCATGACAATATATTGTTCGAGCCTGTTGAATATTATGGAGTAGGTGTCATAGCCATGCCTTATGGCTCTCATTGTTGCAGGCTCATTGCCTGTATAGCTCTGCGGCACAGAGCCGAATTCAGAATCAATGCCGCCAGGGCAGTAGGCGCATTTCCCGTGAGGACAGGGAAAAGGCTTTGTCATGACAGCAACAACAGCGACGCCGCTGCCAGTCCTTGTCGGCTTTGTTGTCAGGTATTTTTTAAGAATAGCAAAATCCTTTTCAGGGCAGTGCATCAGTATCTCAATGTCAGTCGGGATGCACCTGATTTTAAAGCGTTTGCAGAGCTCATTCTTTATCAGATTAAGAGCCTGCTTTGAAGGCTTTTTCTCTTTTATCTCAGCAATCAGAGAGCTGAAAAACTCCTGTTCTTTTTGCATGCTACAAAGAAAACTCTGATGATTTAAAAAATTAGTGGCGAATAAAGAATTTCTGACAATAAAGAATAATTATTAGAATAATATAAGAAAAAACGCCAAGTATTACATTGCATGTTTTTCTTTTTTCTCAAGCTTTTTCCAGATTTCTGCAATATGCAGAAGATGATTAGCTAGATCATAAGCCTGTTTCAATTCATTTTGTTTATCCTTGAGCTGAGTTCTCACATCTGTAATCTTCTGAAAATCCTCATACATAGTCCTTAAATCCTTGCCTGCTATTGCTTTTAGCCTGCTTTCATATTCAAGGAGGTATTCCATTTTTTTGTCTTTAGCTCCTGTCAGCTGTTCTCGCTCAATAAATTTTTTAACCTCGTATTTGCATAACTCATCTAAATGTTTATAGTCTTTTATAACTTCACCAAAAAACTTCATCGCAAAACCGAAAAAATTTTCTATCTGTTCTTCAGTGTATTCATTGTTAAGATTCCTCGTCTTATCTATATAATTAAGAAACTCATCCAGATTTTTAATCAGGTTATGTATCCAATGCTCCTCTGCGTTTTCAATCCTCTTCCCTTCTGCTCCCGCTTGATCCTCTCTGTGACCAAGTTCTGCAGCTTTGTTCTTCAGGGTTCTCTGCACAGTTTCCCAGTTCACTTTTGAAGAGCCTTCTCCATTCCCAACCCTGCTCTTCAATCCAGACCCGCCTCCAAAGATTGCGATAACCTGAAAGACAGCAAGCACAAACAAGACTACGCCGCCGACAGTGAACACATCAATGAGATTAAGGCCTACATTTTCCAGAAAGCTGAAGTTCACATCAAGTATGCTTCGCGCCTGAAAAAAAAGATAGCCTGTGATTGCAAACACAATTGCCTTGATTGCATGGCTGATCGCGCCATGGTCGCCTATCCTTTTCATCAGATTGATTATGGCGATTATTGGAGCAAAGAAAAGCACCAGCGCAAGTATCATGGAATACTGCTTGAAAATCATGTCGACAACTTCCTGGGGAAGCAAAAGGCTGGCTGACAGCGAGATAACACAGGGAACAATCCATGCAATGGTTTTCTGCTGTTTGAACAGTATTGTTGAGGAAGGGACATAAAGGATTGAGAATGAAATAAGCCAAAACAGGAACCTGTAAACCCAGGGCTGAGGAGTGCTTGTGAACACCGACTCGAGTGTGTCTGTGATGATTGGCGGAAGGATGAATGCTGCGCGTACAGAGGGCAGCATAGCTAGGAATAAAGCGCCAGCTAAACAAAACAGGCCAAACCTTGATTTTCTCCTATCCATTTGCTAAAACTTGATAATTTCAATATATAAATGTTTAGGTTTGAAAGGCTTTGTCCGTAGCAGTAGCGCCTAGTGAGCCTTGAAAGTTATTAATCTATAACGATTAAATCGGGTTACAATGAATGAAAGAAACATGGCGAACGCGCTACAAGAGATTCGAGACCAGAGCCGTTTGAAACAGAAAAAAAGAAAGAAAAAAATGGACTTCCTGCAATGAAAAAAATAGTTTAGGCAGCCATCCTATCTGCTGCTCCTTTCTCCATTCTGCCAAGCCTGAATTCATACC
>JAZDFJ010000051.1:0-6601 GCA_043807995.1 Candidatus Woesearchaeota archaeon | reverse complement strand
CTCTTGTCGGATTCTCAATGAAATCAAAAGGAATCACCCAGCAGATTCAGAGCCCGAAAACAGAGATAAGCGCAACTCTTTGCTATCCCTACAAAACCCAGGCAAAAGCCCAGGTTTGTTTTGACGCGACATTTTATGATATTGTCGACCTTCCTAAGTCCTGTAAGCGAAGCAATGTAGAGCTCAGCCAAAGCGGCCAGGGAGCTCCTGTCGGAATAACAAAAATAGAGGCGAAAGCTGATGCAAAAGACGGGTTTGCCCATCCTTTGTTTACTATCCATTTCAAGAACCTGCAAAAAGGGCGCGTGCTTACAAGCTCGGCCCAGTCGAATTTCAAGCAGATTTGCGGAGAGCAATTTACCCAAGGGGGTGCGGCCGGCATTGACAAGAGCTATTTCAACAAGATTTCAGTAAAAGCCACTATCTCGAGCAATATCCCGATGGTTTGCAGCCCTGCTGTTGTAAATCTTGAAAGCGATGATCCTAAAACTGATTGTAAAGTTGATGAGAGTTTTATACTCGAAAACAAAGGCATGGTATTCACGACGCCTCTTACTATAGAGGCTGATTATGCATACCTGGATATACTCCAAAAAAAAATTGAAATCGAGCGGATACAGGAGTGAGATGCAAAAGGCTTATTTTCAGCAAACTTTATATATCAATATCAAACAATTTAACAAGTCATTGTATTTGATAATGGGCAGCTGCCCAAAAAAGAGGCTAACATGGCAAACTCAAAAGTTTTAGCAATTCTTGCAACACTATCTCTTTTCACATTGCTTTTAACTCTATCCTCATGCAATTCCAGCTCAAGCGGCGGCTACAAGGAAAAAGATTATTTCAAGGGGTACGAGGGCATTGACATCGAATTTATGGACAATGGCCCGCCCAGAGAGTTCATTTATGACACTAGGCCTGCAGGCGCGAGAGATAATTCTTTTGATATAATCATGACTATCCGAAACAAGGGGGCTGCACACGGTTTAGGCGCTCTTTTTATAAGCGGATACGACAAGAGAATGCTCGATATAGCCGGAGAGTCGGACAGCTATGGATCGCCGTCTTTTTCCTTTGGCGCAGAGTATGATGATGGTGTGGAAATAGGGTTTACAATAAATATTGGCGGGTTTTTCAGCGGAAGATTTGGCGGATTTTCAATGGGTGGCGGAGGCGGGCTAACAGTAGGTTGGCACACTCCAGAAGGAGATAATTATGGCTATTCTGAATCTCGGGGCCCTCTGCTTTTCGAATTTGAAGACATGATAGACCTTGGATCTATCTCATCAGATTTTATTTTTAAGTTTTTTGCTCCAAAGCTTCGAGAATTGATTGCTGCATGGGCGCCAAGAGCAATGTTCAGCCTTGAGGGCAACACAAGAAACTTTCCTGGCGGAGAGTCTGAAATACTCTATTTCCCATCATATATCAGAGCTATCCCGGACGGAGTTGAGAATTACAATCCTTCATTCTTGGCAAAGGCATGCTATGCCTATGTGACTGTAGCAAGCCCTGTCATGTGCATAGATCCGAGGCCGGATTCAGGCTCTGAAAAGGTGTGCAGAGTGCACAATGTCGCTTTAAGCGGGGGGCAGGGTGCGCCTGTCGCCATAACAAAGGTCGAGCAGACAAGCTCGACATCAAAAGTGATATTCACGATATATGTCGAGCATAAGGGAGACGGAACAATCTATGATTATAACTCATTCCACAAGTGTAATCCGGCAATCGGTGGAGTCAAGCCCACAGATCTGAATGTCGTATATATAAGAAGGATAAGGTTTTCAGCAAATATACAGGACGGCGGATACCAGCCATTTTTCACATGCAAGCCAGAGGCGAATGACGGCTTGTCTATGGGAGTGATAAGGCTTGATGACAAAGGCAAGGGAATTATCCATTGCGAATACCGCTTTGACGAGGATTACATTAATTACGCCTCAAACTCCGCATTTGAAGTTCCGCTCTATATAGAGCTCTGGTACTTCTACGGAGAGCACATAACTCAAAAGATGAATATCAAGAAAATATAGGAAAATTTGATGAAACCCTATAAAATTTAAGAAAATTTAAAAATAAAAGAATTCAATCAATGGAATATCCAAAGAGGTGTTGTTTATGAAAAGGATTTTGATTGTACTATTGGCTGTATTGGCGCTTATCTTGACAGGCTGTAACCAGAATGAAGGCCCTTCTGTCTCAGATCCGTATATCGGGGGAACAGAGGGTTTGAAGATGTCATTGAGAGAGGGCACTCCTCCAGAACAGATTTTTGACAATGGAAAATACCCGTTTTCAATAATTGTCGACCTTGAGAATGTCGGAGAAGATGATATAGAAGCTAATGGCGGCATTGTCCGCGTTGTCGGGTTATTGCCCCAGCACTTTGGCTATTCAGGGCAGTTTGTCGAGAATATCCCGGAGATACCCGGTGCAAAAAAGAATTTTGAGGGAACAGCCCTTCCAGGAGAAAAAAATGCAGTTGCCTTTGAAAATCTCAATTACCAGAACGACCTTTCAGGCAACACGCAGCTTAATTACAGGATTGAGGCCTGCTACAATTACCAGACAAGGTCAACAACACCTATCTGCATCAAGGACGATGTAATCGGGAATATCGGCGACGAGACAATCTGCAAGCTTAACGAGGAAAAGGCTGTCAAAAATTCGGGCGGCCCAGTGCACATCACCTCTGTCAGGGAAACTCCCAGCGGAGAAAACAAAGTCCAGCTTTTGATTACAGTATCCCATGTCGGCACAGGAACCATATTCCAGGAAATATCTGCATGGGGCGCAGACGGAATATGCAAAGACACTGTGACAAACCAGGACAAGAATATCGTGCATGTGACAGTCGACCTGCCAGGCAATGCTCCTGCTTCAGTTGTGTGCACCGGATTAGAGGGCGTAAATGCCGGCGCAACAGAGGGAGACCTGACATTGTTCAGAGGAGAGCCGAGAAAATTCACGTGCACAGTAACAGGCAACGGCAATGGCAACATCTATCAGGAGCTGCTGAGTGTTAATCTTGACTACGCATACAGCTCGTTTATTGACAGCGTGTTGCTGATACAGGACGTTACAGATTCCTGAAGACAAGCAGAAATTATTTTAATTTTTTATACAATTTCTTCTTTTTTTTCTATCTCGCTTTTTTGTTTTTATTCCTTTAAGAACAATTCTCAACAGAGCAAGGCCAGCCTATACTGGAAAAGCTATATAAACCTCTGCTGATTCACTTTATCTATGAAAAATCAGTGGAATGAATTAGGTAATCGTATCGACGCTTTTGTAGCAGACAATGTGGAAATAGCTTGGCCAGTAATATTTAAACATCTGGAGAAGACAAAACAGGGCATGCGTGTTCTTGACTATGGTTGCGGTACTGGCGCTTTGTGCAGAGAACTTCATCGTAGGGGATATATTGTGGTGGGTGTTGATACTTCAGAAGAACTATTGAAAATAGCGAAAAAACAATCATCGAAAGAAATAAAATATGTTCACGGCAGTCAAGAATCTTTACAGGTTCATAATGGGAAATTAGATGTAATCACCTCTGTGATGGTATTACAATTCATAGATGATATTAGGCAAATCGCAGATGCAATGTACAGCTCATTAAAACAAGATGGAATCTTGTCTATTACAGTGTTTAATCCAGATTTTGTATCAAGATGTGCAGGTTTATTTTTCAATGAGCTGGATAAATCAGGAATTCCGTGGACAGTCAAAACCCATTTTGGCGACATTGTTGTTGATACCTATATCCGAGATAAAGCGCAATACAGGCACATATTTGAGAATGCGGGATTTACTTTCTGTTCAGCACATTACCCGCTATTTACAAAAGGATTTCTTGAAAAACACGGCTGGCCTCTTCCGTTGGACGTTCCAGAATACCTGATAATGAAGTTCAGAAAATAATATTCATTCATTTATTTCTTCTGCCCAAAGAAAACAAAATTGGCAAGCAATGCCTCTAATTGTATGAATTCGTCGCTTCCTTCGACCATTCTGAACTCTGCCTCTCCGCAGGCCTTTATCATCTCAAGCTTTGTGCTGTTGCCGGCAGATGTCTGCCACACGCTTGCCTGGACCTGCTTTATGATGTCAAGACCTGAGAGGCCGTTGTCAAGCATTGCTTTCAGCAAAGCGCTCTTTGCCTTCAGGAAATCGCCTTTCAGGCAGGTCTCGATTATGCTTATAACCTCTTTTGGCTCTGCAGCAGAGGACATTTCATAAATCAGCTTGAGAGTTATTTCTTTGCTTATTGCAGCGCAGCTCTGAAGAATGTTTTCTGCGCGTCTGCAGTCTCCATGGCAGACTTCTGCAAGGGCTTTTTTTGCCTTGTCGTCGATGCTGAGGCCTTCCTGCTTTTCAATCTTTTCGATTATTTCGATAATATCCTCCTGTTCCAGGGGCTTAAACTTGAAGATTGTGCATCTGCTCTGTATAGGATCAATGATTTTGGAGGAATAGTTGCAGCTGAGGATAAACCTGCAGGTCTGGGCATAGTTCTCCATTGTTCTTCTCAATGCCTGCTGTGCATCCTTTGTCAGGGCGTCGCATTCATCAAGATATATTATTTTAAACGGAACATCGCCTATTGCTTTTGTCCTTGCAAAATCCTTTACTTTCACTCTTACAACATCAATGCCTCTTTCATCGCTGGCATTTAGCTCAAGAAAATTCTCGCGCCAGCTCTCGCCAAAAAGCTTTTTCGCGATTACCAGGGAAAGGGTTGTTTTTCCCACTCCGGCAGGGCCTGCAAAAAGGATATGAGGCATGTTTTTCTGCTCTACAAAAGCCTTTGTCTTTGCAACAATATTCTTCTGGCCTTTGATATCTGAGAATTCAGAGGGCCTGTACTTTTCAATCCACAGAAGATTTTCTATCATTGTATCAAGGAAAACTTTTTGCTTTAAAGAGTTTGCGGTTTTTTGACAGGTAGTATAAAAATCAAAAAGAATATCAGAAAATCAAGAATATTATGTATCCTTAATCTTATTCTTTGCCCATGAACTTTCTCATCATGGGGTTCATGTCCATCAAATGCTGCTGTGCAATCTCTTCATAAAGCCTGTACACTATCATCACAGTCAATAGCAATCCTGTTCCGTTTGTCAGCGCCCCTGTGATGTCTGCAAATGCAGCAAGTATTCCCACAGCTATCGCGCCCATCACTGTCAGCGGGCCGATATATCTCTGAAGAAGCCTTTCAAGAACTCTCTCATCTTTTCTAAATCCGGGAATCTGCAGCCCCGAGGCCATCATCTGCTTTGCCTGGCTTTTTGCGTCAAGCCCTGCAGTCTGCACCCAGAACACGCTGAATAATATGGAACCGCCTATAAAGAAAAGCATGTAGACAAGCACTCTTGCCCAGATCATGCCGTTTAGCAATAAACTTCCCTGCTGGATTATCAGGCCGACTATTCCTCCGCTGCTGCTGTTAGGGATTGACAGCCATCCGACAAGCCCTGTGCCATTTGCAGAGCTGCCAAGTGCAGGCATGAATGACGACAGCAGTTGTATGTTTGCGATTAATGCGGCCATTAATATAACAGGAATATTGCTTGTGTATATGAAATTCAAGGGCCATCTTATTCCGTGGCCTCTTATTCTCCCGAATGATAAAGGAATCTCGACCTTCATTGCCTGGAAAAACACTGCTAATGCAAAGATAACTACTGTTGCTGCGATTATTGCAAATGCAAGCGCTGCTGTTGTTGTCTCGCCTGCAGCCAATGCTCTGAAAAATTCAGGGATTTGGCCTACAAAACCCGCAGGGTTTGTTCTTGGATGCAGCCAGCTTAATGCTCTTATGAATACGCTCTGTGAAACTCCTGCTGCGATGAATAATGAGATACCGCTGCCGAATCCCCACTTGCTAACAACCTCGTCCATCATCATTATAAGCAATCCGCCGATAACCAGCTGGATAATCAATACAATAGGAGCGATCCCCTGTTGCGGGCTTAAGCCCCCCATCAGTACATAGATGGCGCCTTCTCCTATGATGAATGCTATTGACAGCCACTTTTGTATTCCCTGAAACCTTACTTTTCCTTCGTGGGTTGTCAGGTCAAAATGCAGAAGCCCTGATCCATTGAGCAGTTGAAGCACAATAGATGCTGTAACAATCGGACCAATACCCAGGCTGATTATGCTTCCAAAGCTAGCTCCCAGGATTACTGATAAAAACTCGAACTGTGCAAGGGCATTGCCTCCTAGTCCGTATAGCGGCATAAGCCCGAGAAGAAAGAATATGACCAAGATTATAAGAGTCCACTTTGCTTTCTCCTTGAAAGCAAGCCTTTTTTGCGTAGGCCTTTTTACCTCTGGAATTGCTGTCAGGAAGTTTTCAAAAACAGACATTGTTTAACCCCGAATCTCGTTTTTAACCTGCATCTCTTATGTATTTGATTCTTATGTTTTTATATTTTGTTGATTATCAGCGCTGTTAGCATGGATTTTACTCTTTTTTTCTTTTGCTTCGAGTTTTTCAGCAGAACTTTCCAGGAGTATTACTTTCCCGCCGGCAGCTTCCACTTTCTCAATCGCTTTTTTTGATGCATATCTTGTTGTAATCTCGAATTTTTTG
>JAZDFJ010000050.1:0-9927 GCA_043807995.1 Candidatus Woesearchaeota archaeon | reverse complement strand
CTGTGCAGTTGCGCAATTTTTCTCTTAGACTCTATGCTCTCATTATCAATTTCAGGAATAATTTCCGGATAAAGCTGTTTCAGGATTTCTCCTGTTGATGTTTCTGTTCCTTTTTTCCTGAAAACAGACAGTATTTTTTGCTTAATCTTATCCATGTAAATGGTAATTAAACAGTCTATAAATATTTTTTTGTTTGTTTCAGGGGCTTTCAAGCCTAAAAACAAGGAAGAGGCTGTTTCAGGAAAATCCTGAACCATTCAGGTATTCCTTTAAAACAAGATATATATAGGTATTTTCCCAGAGTCTGTTTCATAAACATTTTTTCATTTTTCAAACATTTTAAAACAATATCAGGAAAAAGAGGCGTGAGCACTCATCAGAATGGAGGTGTTAGAATGAAAAACAATCTCTTGTTCAATGCAGCACAGCACATCCTTGGAGAGGTGCTTGGCTGTGATGAGGGAAAGGCATATTATCTTATGCTGTTAAACAAAGAGAACCAGCTGGATGCAGAGTTCAGCTATAGCAAGAAATACAGGGTTCTAAAGGCGCTTTTCAGCTTTGGTGCGCTGGGAAAATTCAAGATAGAACAGCAGGACTTTTTCAGATACCTGCTGCTGCCGCCGACATTCCTGCATTTCAATGACATAGAGTCAGAGATTGTGGAGTTCTTGGAGAAGATATACATTGAAAACCACTCGGCAATCCTCGACAGCAGATTTTCCCAGATAATACTGAAGGATGAGAAATCCCTGTTGATATTTCTGCTGAAATACTTTATGACTGAAAACGCAAAGCTTGTCACAAGCGAGCTTGAAGATATCAGGGAGATTCTCAAAGACAAGGGTGACAGGGTTTTTGCAAGGCCGAGAATAGACGGAGAAAAAAGTATAGGAGTTATCGACAGGAAATTTGTGTTTGAGTTTGTGAACATCCCGATGGCTGGCGGAAAAGAAAGCATAGGATATATCTCAAACAACAGAGAGAATGTCCCTCCGAGGGCATCCCAGATAGAAAAAGAGGTAGAGCAGGTATTTTACAATAGCATTGTGTGAGATGGCTCTATCCGGAATGTGGCGAAAATTGTCATTTTCGAAACATCAGAGATGTCCCGAAATGATAATTTCGAAACCTCTCTGAGGTGGCGCCAAGTGAACCTTGTTTATAATGCATAGTTTATGATTGACTCGGGTCACATTGAGTGAAAGAAGCGAGGTGAGCGCGCCACAAAAAAATTTCGGATAGAGTCTTATGATTTTTACCAGATGCAGACTGCATTATGTGCTGGGTGTATCATGATGCGCCCTTTGCTTGTATGTTGGCTCTCTCTTTTGCAGATTCGCTTCTGGGAGAGTCTCATTTTTGGAAGGATGATTTATAACTCTCTAAGCTTTTGGATGTCATGAAAAAGGTTGCAGAATAAACCAGAATGCTGCATCACCGAAGTTAACTCGCATTTTAAACGCATCCGGAAAGCGAACTCTGCCCGAAATCTTTCGTAGCACGCTCGTCTCGCTTTTGTAACCATTTGTTACCCGAGTTATTCGTATTCAATTAATTACTCCGAAAACTCGCTAGGTGCTACTTTTCGGACAGAGCCCGGAAAGCGAAAAACAAGGTACAAAGATGAACAAGGCTGAAACAGTTGATCAAGCAGAGCTGGCAAGACAGCTTATCCTTATCTATTCAAGATATACAGATGACTCTCTGGATACTGAGGCAATGAAAAAGGCGAAAGACCTTGATGGGTTATGGTCTGGAGGGTTTTTGTTTGACAGGGCTGTCGAGGTCGCACTCCTGAACCTCTCAAATGTTTACGGAGAGCTGAAGCTTAATAAGGAACGGGCAAAAGAAATACTCGAAGAGCTTAAAAAATCCCTGAAAAAAGAACAATGAAATCCATCCACCGCCACAAAAATGCAAAACAAGAAAGTGAAAAAGAAACCTTTGTTTTTATCTTAAGCAATGAAATCTCTTTTTTCCAGCTTTTCTCAGGGTTCTTGGCAAAATGCGGCTTTGAAGAGGAGGCAGATGTATTCGGCATGTATGTATTCAGGGATATAGATATCTCCGGCTTTGAAAATTCAGTGCAGCAATTCAGGAATAATGACTGGAACATACATGTTCTCTATAAGATTGACAGGATAATGCTTTTTGTGACAGCAAAGCTGAAGAACAAGGAAAAGCTTCTCTCTTGGATCAAGGAGATGACAAGATAATCTGCCGCATCTCTTCTAGATGTTTAGCCGGCTATCACTCCGCAATACTAACTGTTTCTCCTGATTTTTAGGGGTTTTATGCCTGATTAAGCACTAACTTTAAAAACACCTCTTTTTCAGCTGGTATTTATGGCTGATCCTATATTCAAGCTTGTCAATGTAAAGAAATCCTATGGAAAACGCGTTATTCTTGACAACATAAACTTTGAGGTTAGAAGAGGCGAGATTCTCGGGCTAATCGGCCCAAGCGGTTCTGGAAAGACAACAATGCTTAACATAATAATCGGCTTTATCAAGCCTGAGGAAGGCGATGTTCTTTTCAGGCTTGAGCATGTCCTGAAATACCAGACAGCAATCACTTTCAGGTCTGTGTTCAGAAAATTCGGCATAGTAAAGCACATCTATGGCTTTGCCTCCCAGATGCCGTCATTTTATCCCAATCTGTCTGTTGAAGAAAACCTCAGTTATTTTGCCTCTTTATACAGCCTTTCAAAAGACACTGTCAAGTCAAACATAGAAACACTGCTCAAATTTCTTGATCTGGAAGAGGCGAGAAAGGTAAAGGCAAGAAAACTCTCTGGAGGAATGGAGCGCAGGCTTGACATTGCATGTGCATTGATACATGATCCTGATGTGCTGATACTTGACGAGCCGACAGCAGACCTTGATCCCCTGCTAACAAACCACCTTCTTGAGCTGATAAAAAAAATCAATAAAAAAGGCACAACAATAATCATTGCGAGCCACAACCTAAATGAGATAGAGCACTTATGCCACAGGGTTGCGATATTAAAGGACAAAGAGCTTTTTGCAATAGCAACTCCTGAAGAGATCAAGGAGAGATACACCTCAAAACAGCATATATACCTTGAATCTTACCCGGGAAACTATGATGAAATAATCAGGAGGCTTAGAACAGAAGATCATGTTGCCTGCGAGAAAAAGGGAAGCGAGCTTGTGATAACAACAACAAAATCACATCTGATACTGCATAAATTATTCCATTACCTGGAACAGCTCAAGGAAAATGTCATAGATCTGAGAGTTTACAAAGCCTCGCTGCATGACATATTTATCGAGCTTACAGAGGAGAAGACTCCGGCTTCTAAAAAAGAAGAGGAAGCCCAGGAAAAGCCTGAGGAAGATAGGGCCCTGGTAAAAGATAGCAAAAAAGAAAAAGAGCACGCTAAAAAAGATGAGCGCCATAAAGGCAAGGAAAAGAAAAAATGAAATTTTTCAAAACAATATCAAAAAACCTGAAACTTTTGCTTAGGTCAAAAGGTAATGCAGTCATGATACTGCTCGGTCCGCTGCTGATAATACTCCTTGTCGGCCTTGCCTTCAACAACACGCGCTCTTATGACTTGGCAATAGGCACTTATTCTTCAGGCTATAACGACCTGACTATGAAGTATGTGAGCGCCCTTGAAAACAGCAGCTATCAGGTCATCAAATTTACAGACTTGCCTGCATGCATAAACAGGGTTAAAGACGGCACCATTCATACTTGCATTGCATTCCCTGATAATTTTGTCATAGAAAACGAAAAAGACCTTGAGATAAAATTCTATGTTGATTATTCAAGGCTTAACCTTGTTCACATGGTTATCGGGACTTTATCATCAGGAGTTGCTCAGGAATCAACAGAGCTCACTGTGCAGTACGCCACTATACTCCTGCAAAAGATAGATTCTGCAAAAAGCTCTATTGACACAATCATCAAAGACGTTATATCGCTCGAGGAATCAAGCTCTGCCAATATTGAGGATGCAGATGCGCTGATATCAGAAGCAGAGTCGCTTGACCTTGAGACAGGAGAAATTGACATGTCGGGCATAGTCTCTGAAGCCGAGAGCCTTTATTCAGACACAGAGGAGATACAGGCTTCAGGCGAGGATGCTGTTGACAGGGGATTCCTGCTTATAAAAGAGCTTCAGGGAAAAACAATAAACGCGACCTCTATACTGAATGATTTTAAAAATGACATGGAAGATATAAATGAAAGCATTGACGGCCTGACAAACCTGACATCTCTTGAGTTCGACACACTGATAAGCACAATAGAGAATGCATCCAGTGCTGTCAGCGACCTGAAAACAAAGCTTGATGCTGCCAAAACATCCAAGACAAACATAATCTCAGGATTAAACACTCTCAAGGAAAATCTTGATACATTAGGAAAAGACATTGAAACAATAAAAACAAAGCTCGAGGTTATTGTAGATGACCTAAACGATATCTCGATAACCAACGCAGAAAGGATTGCAAAGCCTGTGAACTCGAAAATCGAGCCGGTGATTGCAGAGAACACAAGGCTCAGCTACTTATTCCCGTCTTTCCTGATATTGGTGATAATGTTCATAGGCATTCTGCTCTCAAGCACTCTGGTTATCACAGAAAAGAATTCAAAGGCATTTTTCAGAATAAATACCACTCCGACGCATGATTCCACTTTTATATTTGCGACATTTGCCACCAGCCTTCTGGTGCTTTTGGTGCAGTCTTTATTAATACTTGCGTGTGCATTTTATTTCCTGAAAACTCCTATTTTTGACAATTACCAGATTACTCTTGCAGTGCTCTCCCTGAGCATAGCATTTTTCTCATTGCTTGGAATGCTTATAGGCTATGTCTTTTCAACACAGGAAGCCACTGCAATGATATCAATCTCGATAAGTTCTGTATTTTTCTTTTTATCAAATCTTGTGTTGCCGCTTGAAAGCATGTCAGAGTTTGTGCAGAAAATAGCACATTTTAATCCATATGTTGTGCTCTCAGACCTTGCAAGGAAATCATTCCTTTTCAAGGGAGGACTTGAAGAGATGTATGCAAGCCTTCTGATAATCTTTGGCGTGTGCATTTTACTGTTGGCTTTTGTATATGCTGCACAAAAGGTTTCAAAAATGAAGTACTTCAACAGAATACCGCATATAAAGAAAAGAATTGTGCAGAATGCAGAAGACACCGGCGCGGTCATAGGTAACCACGAGCTTGCAAACGAGGCAGACCTGCTGAAGCTTGCCGAGTCATTGACTGACAATCAGTTCTATGGATTTATGGAAAAATACAAGCAGGAGCTTACAACATGGGCGGTGACCAGGCTGAATGACAGGAAGCTTGCAAAAAAGCTCAAGAAATCAAGAGATGGGCTTATAGAATACCTTGAAAAGAAAGCGAAGAAAGTCAAAAACAGCAAGAAATGATTTCTTGATAGTTTCTTATGAATCTTTTTTAATCAAGATGCACAGAAAATGATATCAATTCTTTTTTTAGCTGTTCTGGATTCTTGAATTGGATTGTCTTTAAGCCAATTGATTTTGCGATATTGATATTCTTTTCGCTATCGTCTATAAACAAGCAGTTTTCTGCTTTTTCACCTAATTTTTTTAGCAATAAACCAAAGGTTTTGCTGTCTGTTTTGCAGCATTCAACTTCAAAAGAGTATTGTGTAGAATGAAAGAACTTGTGATAATCAAATTTACTATTACAGTAATCAATCCATTCTCTTGAATGATCAGAAAGCAATCCTAGTTTATACCCTTTTTCTTTGAGTTTTTCAATTATTTCCCTTGTTCCTTCAATCTCTTCAAAGTTATTCCTGATTGCCTCTTTGAAATGTTTTATATCGATATTCCAATTGTTTCGTTGAGTTATTTTTTTCCAGAATTCATCTTCTGCTATTTTATCTTCCATTAATAGTTTAAATTCAGGACCGCCTGATAATTTTTTCTTGATTTCCTCAGATTTCAAGCCTAATATTCCTTCAAGATAGTCCTCTACACCGCAAAAGCCTTTAAGATAGACTTCTGCTAAATCAAAAATTATTGTTGTGATCATATTTATTAAACGAACCGGCATTATTTAAAGTTTGCTGTGGCGTTAAGTTTCTACCTTGAAAGCCTGTCTGACTTGGAATGACATATGTAATATTACGCCTTTTTCTTATACATCTCCAGAATGTCTTTGACTTCTTTTATTGTGAATGTCTTTGTGATAAAGACGAGGGCCAGGTAAACTATGCCCGATATTAGCAGGACAACTGCTCCCTCCAGCCAGGGATTTTCAATAATAAATATTTTTTTCAGATAAATAATGCTCAGGAAAAATATTATGTTTGCAGCAGCCAGCTTAAGGAAATGGGAAAGCTCTATTTTCAACTGCCTGAAGCCGCGCTTCAGATAAACAAAGCTCAAGATGCACATTGCAATATAGCTGAGCAGTGTTGCAAATGCTGCGCCGTTCATGCCGTATCTTGGTATCAAGATAAAATTAAGTATAATGTTCAGCACAGTGCCTGCCAGGATGCATTTTGTGTTCTCTTTTGGCCTGCCTATGCCGTTGAAAATGTTCATGTTTATGAAGAACAGGATAGCAAAGAAATTGCTCAATGTGAGCAGCTGCAGGCATGTTGCAGCAGCCACAGACTCTTGAGTGAAGAGCAGCGCTAGTGCTGTGTTTGAAAAGAGAATCATTACTATGCCTAAGGGCAGTATGAAAAAAAGGCTTAGCTTGTAAACCATGTTCACTAATTGATTCATAAGGGCAATCTGCTTTTTTGCAAACAGGGCAGATATCAAAGGCATCAATATCAGGGTTATTGCAGTTGAAAAGAAAATAATGAGTTTTGAAGCAGGCACTGCGATGTTATACAAGCCAACCTCTTTTAGAGTTGTAAAATAAGTCAGCATGTAAGTGTCTGTGTAGTTTAAGATATAAGTTCCCAGAAGATAGAGCAGGTTTAGTTTTGCAAATATGGATATTTTCTTTATTAGCTGGCTGCTCTTATTTGTTTTTATGCTGAAAAAATCAGGGAAATGCCTTTTGTAGAAAGCAAAATAGAATATTGCGCTTGCAATAAGCGGGCCAAGGAAAATTGCGAAAACAGCGCCCCAAATCCCGAATCCTGCCCTGAAAAAGACGAGAAGAAAGAGCAATTGCAGGGAAAGCTTTGAAACCTCATAAAAGGAATAGAGCCTCTGGTCTTGGAATGTCATGAAAAGAGCGCCTAAATAATTGAAAAACAGGTCTGTTATTGTATAGACGATTCCCAATGCAATAAAGAGCAGGAAAGCCTCTTCAACCCTGAAATAATGCTGGGCAAGGAATTTTGAGCAGAGGATAACAAGAAGGATAAAGATAATGCTCATCTTTATCTTGAATTTAAAATAATAATTGATTATGAACTTTACAATGCCTTTTTTATTCTTTGCAAGATATTCTGAGCCGAATTTCATAAAAGCAGGCGCCCTTCCAAAGTCAACAAATGTCGTGGCAAAGAGAAAGATAGAGACCATAGAATAGAATAAGCCGTAATCTGCGATTGACAGGTTCCTGACCATGAAAAGCCTAAATAGATAGGATATCAGAGAGGTTATTATCGTAGCTACCCCTACAAATATGGAGCCTGTTACCAGCCTTTTTTTAAGACTCATACCTGCCCAGATTTTTTTTCGGTATATAAATGTTACTCAATATTGTTCTATAACGAAAGAGGGTGCGTTTAAAATATAGGTTAGCATCAATGATGTGAGCACTCTTCTTTTTATTGTAATTTGATTGACAGAGGGGTTGTTCTCCTTACGGGAGATGTCGATAAAGACAAATAATGCTAGTGCGAGCCGATGCTAACCCTCCGCTTAGGAGATTTTATACGCGCCCTAACGAAAGACCTAAGTTTTTAATACTAAATTGCTAGGTCTTTCGGGATATAATGGCGGTTTAATAATATTTTCAGCCGCTATTATAGAAGAAGAATCTGAGAGAAGAATGTAAGCCAATTTCAACCAGAACAAATCAATCAATTATTTCCTTGCAAAGCCGAATGCAAGCTTCATGGGCTTGAAAAGGCTGAACGGAAAGTTCAGTTCACAGCGGTTGTAAGCCTTTATCGCCTTAAAGCCTGCCATGCTGAATAGTCGCGTTAGCGATCCTTTGTTGTAAGGCCTTATGTGTGTCGGGTCGTCATAGAATCTTTGGGAGAGCCTTGGAGCAAGAAAAAGGCAATGGCCGTTTTTATTGAGCAGGCCGTATGCCTTGTTGAAGACTGCCTGAACATCTCCCGGATCCAGATGCTCTATTAGATGTATTGAAACTATAAAGTCAAATCCTTTTTCTTTGAGCTCATCATTCACAATGTCTGCCTGAATGAAATGAATCTTTTTCGGCAATAACTTTGAAACATCAGAGATGTCTGTGCCATAGAGCTTTAAGTCAGGCCTTATGTTTGACACAAAATTAAGGAATCCTCCGTGTGAGCATCCGATGTCCAGGACTTTGCTGTTTTTAGGAAGTGAATCAAGGATTTTAAGAAGATTGCAGTAATATGCCGAGACAATGTGTGATTTCATTACCGCGTTGACAGCGATTCTTTTTGCATTGCTGAACTTCTTATGTTCTACTCTTCCGTAATATTCGCGCTGATATTTGTTGTATTTCATTTTCTTGCAATGCCTACTGTCGTGATATTGAAAATGTTTGCAAACAGGATGCTGAACTTGAATTTTCTCCAGAAAATGTTGACTGGAATAAGCAGGATAATTCCCAGCAGCGAGATGTTTATTTCTCTTGTATCCTTCAATTTTATCCTTCTGAATCCGCAGCTCTCGAGCAGTTTGTGAAGAGAGGTTTTTGTGAATGGCTTTACATGGGTGTAATCGCTCCAGAAATTGGCCGAATCCCACAGAAATGTTTTCCTGAAGTTTGGCACAGCGATAATCACATGCTCTTTTGTAACCCGCTTTATCTCCATGGCAAAGTCTTCAGGGTTTTGCACATGCTCTAAGACATGCTGGCATATGACAAGATCAAATGTGTTGTCTTTATACGGGATTTTGTCGCCGCTCGCTTTTTTGAATTCAATAAAATTTGGAATCCTGCTCTCAATTCCTGATGAGACATCAATGCCGAACAGTTTAATGTCCGGCCTTATGGTGTGGACATATTTCAGGAATGTGCACAGGCCGCAGCCAACATCGAGAATCTTTGCTTTTTTCGGAAGCTTCAGTATGAGATTAATCTTTTCGTTCAAGAAAGGGAATTTTCTGACTATCTTTAGCCACAGAAATGGCAGTCTGCTCTCTGCTATCTTTGATTTTTTATGATAGTTGTCAAACTTTCCTTTGTCCATTTTCATCACACAAGCCTGTATTTTATGATCGCTCCTATCGCTTTTACCCCGTCTTTCCAGTTAATCTTTTTTCCCTCGCTGGCTATTCTGGGGCTGTAGCGTATTGGCACTTCGGTTATTTTAAATCCTTTCTTGATTATCTGCGCCGAGAGCTCAGGCTCTATTTTAAAGTCATCGGCCTTCAGCTCTGGAAGGATTTTTTTCAGCACTTTTTTAGTCATGCATTTGTAGCATGTTTCCATATCTGTAACATGGTTTAAAAACATTGCTGAAAATAACAGCGAGATTATCTTGTTGCCTATATAGTTTGGTAAAACCTTGCGGAATTTTTCAGGAAAAAAGCCTGCATTTTTGAATCTTGAGCCATAAACAACCTCTGCTTTTCCCTCGAGTATAGGCTTCAGTATCTTGGCGTAATCTTCAGGGTAATATTCTAAGTCTGCATCCTGGATAATTATTATGTCTCCTGCTGCATGCTTGAAGCCGAGCCTTATTGCAGAGCCTTTTCCTCCGTTTTTCTTGTATACCAGCCTGTCGAACAGATTTGTGTTTTTTGCCAATAGCTCTATTGTCTTGTCTGTG
>JAZDFJ010000049.1:0-2497 GCA_043807995.1 Candidatus Woesearchaeota archaeon | reverse complement strand
TTGCTTCCCCGAAAACTACTGCAATCTTTATGCAGACGAACATACCCCCGGTGATTGAAGAGGTTTCAGAAAATTCTTTTACTTATTTTTTCCCTAACACCCCCGAAATCCAGGCTGCGCTACAGAATTTCTTTGATGATATCCCCCTACCGTGTAAGACTTTCTCCGAGCTAAGCCGGTCGTTTCACCAGCAGCTAATGATGATGAAAAGGAAAAAGTTGCAGGGTGGAATCCATGAATAATGGCGGACAGCTAATTTACACCGAACATGGTTTTAAAGCATTGCGTTGCAAGGGTTTTCATCCGCAATATAATTCACAACAGGACTATAGCACCGCAAAACAAGCATTAGACTCTGGTTTTACAAAAGAGGATTTTTCAGGCTTAACATTATCTGGAATTGAGGTATGGGAACAGGCCGGGGGCTGGGTAGGATGGGTTATTCCAAAAGGCTATATCGCTATTGATGTTGAAGATGGGGTGAGCATTGACTACATAAAAACCTTATGCAGAACACTAAACATAAAACCACCCGAACATAACTCAAACAAAGGAAAACATTTCTTTTTCAAGATTTCAGAAAATCTATCTGCTGCATCTGAAGTCTTTACGAAAAGTGGAGCGAAAGTCACTTACAGAGTAGGTGGGAAAAATTATCTTATCCTTGCACCCACCAATGGGCGCTCTTGGGAGGTGTCATTTCTAAAAGTTCCAGAACTTCCGGCTGAACTGCATCCCTACGATCAAAAAAGTGTTGACGATATCCTGAATGTCCTTTCATGGCATGTGGGGGATGCTTATAGAAAAGATTTGTTTCATGGTTATGACGACATAGATACCTCTTTCATGGTTTTTCTTATTGAATGTCAAATACCCGAAGAACGGATACATGAATCTTTTAAGTTAATTTTTAATTCATCTTTTGATGAAGGAAGAACTCAAACAATGTATGACAGGGCAAAAGATAAAATTGTTTCAGGCGAGGCTATCAGAGGAACGGGAACTTTTATTCATAGACTGAAAGAAATGGAATTAAAAGAGATTGAAAATTTTTCAAGACAATTGCTGAGGGCAACCGGTGTTAAATATGTTACGTTTGATACTTTTGATACTTTTGATTATGATAAAAATATAATCCCCGAAACTGATTTCCCATTCAATGTATTCAAAGATGATTTTTTTCAGGTTGTAAATATCGCATCAAAAGCAATTCACATTGAGCCTGAGATTGTAGCAGCCGTAATGCTTGCAATTGTGAGTGCGACTATTGGTAATCCTATCAGAGTATCTCCTAAGAAGGGCTACACCGTGCCTCTGTTTGTCTGGTTGATTGTTATTGCTCTAAGTGGACACGGAAAAAGTCCTCTCATGATTTTGCTCATGCGCCACATTAAGGAATTGCAGGGTAAAGAATATATGGAATACGAAAAAAGATTAAAAACGTATGAAAGGGCTTTACGGGATGCAAAGAATGATGACACTCTTTCGATACCTGAGATACCAAAGTTAAGACATTTTGAAGTTGTTGATAACACCGTTGAGGCATTGACAACCATTTTTAAACAAGACCCACGGGGAACTATCAGCAATCAAGACGAGATAGCAAGCTTGATACTGGGGTTAAATCAATACAAAGGAAAAGGCAATGACAGGGAGCAATACCTTTCAGTTTACAATTGTCAGAGTATCAAGGTTGACCGCAAAGGAAAAACGATATTTATACCAAATACAGGTTTATCGATAATCGGGGGAATTCATCCTAAGAAAATGCCTAGTATTTTTGAATCTGATTCTTTCGATGATGGATTTATAGCACGTTTTTTGACAATCAATGGAAATAAAAATTCTATAGAATTCAGCAGGGAATTTGTAACGGATGAAACAATTCAATACTGGATAGCATTAATTGATTACTGCTACAGCGTACCTTTGAAGCTTGACGAAAACGGATTTGTGAAATTCAAGACATTGATTCTTTCAGAAGATGCAATCGAAGCATATATCAGTTTTTACAACGATTATGGGAAGAAAATGCTATTTCTCACAGAGCGGGCAAGAGTCTTCATTCCGAAATTAATTGCTTATTACTGCCTGAAATTTTCAGGGATACTGCACGTTCTTAATTGTTACCACGATAACATTCCAAGTGATGCAATACCACAGCTTATTGATATTGAAACGATGAGCCATGCTATAGCATTGACGAAATTTTTTGCAGGGCAAGTTATTCAGACAGTCATGCTTTACGATAAAAAAGAATCCCTGAATGAGTTTCAGGAGGTACTTATACAGGTGCTTTACGATTTAAGAGAAGATGTTACAGGAGGGAAGATACTTCTTTCCAGAATAGTAGAAGTTTATAACAGTCGGATACCAAGCGAGATGACTCCTCACGCTGTGAGTGCAATGCTTCGAGATTTCGGACTTATCACTGAGAAGAAAGGACTAAACCTGTCTTATCTACTTTGGGAACCCACAAAGATACAAAAACTTTTTA
>JAZDFJ010000048.1:0-2006 GCA_043807995.1 Candidatus Woesearchaeota archaeon | reverse complement strand
ATCTCCATTTCCAATCACAGGAATAGAAACAGCATCCTTGACCTTCTTTATGATGCTCCAGTCTGCCTTGCCAGAATAGCCTTGTTCTCTCGTCCTTGGATGAATGGTTACTGCAGAAGCCCCTGCTTTCTCGCAGATTTTTGCAATGTTTACAGCCACAGCCTTGCCTCGGAGCCCGCTGCGGAGCTTAGCTGTAACGGGCACCTTAACTTTTTCATTTACGCTCTCAATGATCTCTCTGACCTTTTCCGGTTCTAAGAGCAAAGCACAACCAGCTCCCTGCTTCACTATCTTCTGCACAGGACAACCCATGTTTATGTCGATGATGTCGCAGTACGGCTCCACTATTCTAGCGGCTTTTGCGATCTGCTCTGGTTCATTGCCAAAGAGCTGTATACAAAAAGGTTTTTCTGATGTATCTTTCTCAAAAAGCGCAAAGGTCTTTCTGTTATTCCTGACAACCGCCTCTGCTGAGATCATCTCGCTTATGGTCAAGGCAGCACCATATCTCTTGCAGAGAATTCTGAAAGCTATGTCTGTTATGCCTGCCATCGGAGCCAGGACGGCTTTGCCTTTGAGCTTTGGAAACATAATACAAGAAAAATACTCACTATTAATAAAATTAATGGAAAAAGAGTCTAACCGATAACAATCATGTGATGAGTTTTCTTTTTTCCTTCAATACAATAGAAAGCATCCCAAAATTTATCTCTTGGAATTTGTAAGTTTTCACCAAGATACGCGTCATTACATACGACGTTTTCTTTGTCAAACCCTTTAACAAGAATAAAATGGCCTTTATAACCAGTCTTCCCTGTAAATCTGTTCCTGTCAATCGTGGCGATGATGAGTTTATTCTTTTTTAGTTGTTCAATTATGAAATTCATACCAATTTCTGTTTTTTCAAAAAAGCCCTTGCTCAACACAAAATTGATGCTAGAATCGTAATGTCTGATATCCAGTATCCTCTTATTTTCTTGGTTGAACTCAAGATTGCTTATTCTTTTAAATTCTTGCGCATCATCCCCTATTTTTCTTATATGTACATCGCTATAATATTTACAAGGGATCCTAAAAGAATCCAATAATTCGACAATATAGGCCTCAAAAAACCATTTGCCTTTCTCATATGACCTGCGTTTATAAAGCTCTGAAAAGGAGATATCTATACCAAAATATTTCAAGACCATCATCACAGTAGGAGGGCCCTGGCAAGAAGCATATTTCTCTTCCTTGTCAGATATAAATGGGATGTTTTGGATAATCATAATAATATAAACAAAGCAGGGCTTATAAATTTATTGAATGAAAAACGTTTTAAATACTAAACCTTTCTTTTATACCATGATACTGGTTGATATCCACGCGCACATAGACTTCGAGGACTATGCCAAAGACCTTGCTACCTTAATCCCTAAATGGGAGAATGCGGGGGTGAAGGCCATAATAAACCATGGCGTAGACATTCAAGGCAACAGGAGGACTCTCGAGTTGAGCAAGAGATACAAGATCATACAGCCTGCATTCGGCTTCTATCCTGTGCACGCAACACAGATCTCTGAAGCAAAGTTTGACGAAGAGCTGGATTGGATTAGAAAGCAAAAACCCCTAGCAATAGGAGAGGTCGGCCTGGATTACATGAAAGGTGACGACAACCCTTTCGGGGATGAAAAAAAGCAGACAATGAAGAAATGCTTTGAAAAATTCATTGCCTTGGCAGAGAAAAAGAAATTACCTTTGATTGCTCACTCAAGAAAAGCAGAGCTGGACGTCGTCGAGATGCTGGAGAGCTCAAAGCTGAAAAAAGTCGTCATGCACTGCTTCACAGGTAGGAAACACCTCGTTAAGAGAATAATAGACAACGGCTGGTCCTTGTCAATACCCTGCATAGTCGTCAAGCTGCAGCAGTTCCAGGACAATGTAGCGCTGGCGCCTTTAAGCCAGCTTCTCACAGAGACAGACTGCCCTTACCTAAGCCCTTACCCAGAGATAAGAAGAAATGAACC
>JAZDFJ010000047.1:0-6737 GCA_043807995.1 Candidatus Woesearchaeota archaeon | reverse complement strand
AAGCATTGTTTCCGGAATTTTCAAAACCCCAGCTAAAAATACCATTGCTATCCGGAGCATTGCTCCCCGGGATATGCTTGACTTTCTTCATTAAGTCAATATCCGCATAAACAGGGATTTTCAATCTCTCGCAGCTCATATAAAAGAAAGTATCATCTGAAGCATAACTATCCTCAGAATACTTTACAGTTACCTGTTCAATGACCTGTCTGGGGATTAAGCAACACCCAAAACCAATGGCAAATGCCCTGATTAGACCTTTCTTGTTTTCTAATTCCTTTGAAGTCAAAGTCTTTTGTATTTTCCTATTGTACCTTTCTGAATAAATTAATCCTTCTGCAACAACAGAAACATAACCCAACGTCCTAAACGGGTGTTTGTCAGATTCGCTGATTCTTGTCAAATAATAAGGAACTCCGACAATAGCCTCCTGTTTTTTTATTCTATTGAAATCATCAAGCAGTTTTCTTAGTACATCCTTATCTGGGAATATATCCTGCTCTAAAGAAAAATGAAAATCGTATTTATTCCTGATCAAGTAGCTGTTTAATTTTTTCTTTGCCTCTCCGATAGACTTTATGTTGTTTTTGTGATATTTGCTTCTGATAACTTTAAATCCGTATTTTTTTATCTTTTCTGAATAGTTTTCAGTTTTGCTGTTATCCACAAGCAAAACATCGCATGGAGTCACTTTCTGCAGCTCCAAGACTTTTTCCGCCCAGAAATCCAGGCAATAATTTTTCCCATCAAAAGTTGGGCAAGCCAGAAGGATTCGCACAGTTTTCATGATTTTGACTTTGTTAAAGGATATTTATAAAATTTACTAAAAAGTCTATTTATAGAATGAAAAAGACCTGTGGATTAAAACAGCAGCTTTATTCTTCCGGAGGTTATCTCGAAGATTTCGCCTGCTTCGATAAGGCCTATTATTTTCTTTTCTGCACCAGGATCGCGGACTCTTGATATGACGTCGTCAATCAATGCTCCTTTTCCTGTGTCAAGCTCTTTTATCGCCATGTAAATCAGTTCAAAATCAGATTTAACTGCGGATTTTTCCTGCTTTGCAGCCTCCACCTGCTTCTGTATTGTTGGCTTAGGAACGTCTTTTATCTGCTCAAGCTCTCTTTTCCTGAGTTCAAGCCATCTGCCGTCAATTTTTGAGATTATCTCGCAGGCAATATATTTCTCATTGCCATACTCTCTCGGCCGCCCTATGACAAGAACAGGGTCTCCTAAATTAATTAGTTTTACAGCAGGAGTTTCATTAAAAAATCTCAGCTGCATCATGCCGGTTCCGTCGTCAATAACAAGCTCTGTGTTTGAAATTTTCTGCACAACAACCCCGAAAACATTCACTCTGTAGAGCTCTCCTACTGGGCTATCAAAATATCCTGGCTCAAGCTCTGCTTTTTTAACAAAAACAGAATTAAGCAGATGGTTTATGCTGCATTTTTTTGCTGTCTGCCTTTGTATCATCTTGCAAGCCGCCAGTTTTCACGCGCTATTGCGCAGCCGAACTAAAAAAAACAAATGGAAAAAAATAAACAAAAATGATTATGTCCTGCCTACAAAACCGCTTTTTGGAAAAAATACATCACCGCTCAGCCTCAGCTTTTCCAAAAACTCCTCAACCTGTTCTTCAGACAGGCCCTCATTACCTGCCTCTCTTGTAAGCACGTCAATCGGAATCTGCTTTCCAAAATGCTCTTCAAGATTTTTAAGCAGGGACTTTATCTTGTGGATGCTGCTTCTCTGCGATGAAGTCACTCCTGTGACTATCCTGTCAACATCCAGCTCGCCTGTAGCAGGATCAATCCCTATTTCTGAAAGGCAATGATAAAGGAGATCAATGGCTCTTCTGGCATCTTTTTTCTGCACAACTGTTGAAAATCTTGTTCTTGCAGAGGCCTCTGAAAGCCTGACCAGAGCCTCAAGCTGCCTCGGTGATATAGGCACTGATTTTATTCCGCCGTCATCCTTGCTTTTGTTCCTGAGCTTTACATAGAACTGATTTATCTCTGCTTTGGCAACATCTGAAAGCTTTGGAAAAATGTTCTGCTTTGCATATGCAATGTATTTTTTCAGCATACTGGTGTCGATTTCGGGAGGTATTTCATTCTCGTCCTGATGAAGGTTAAGTATGAATGTTGCGGTCTGATCATCCTTGACTAAATCAGGAATATCTCTGACCGGGAATATCAGGTCAAACCTGTTTACCAGGGTGCTTGGCAGGTCTATCTGCTTTGCTATCAGTTCGTAAGGGTCGAATCTTCCGAATTTGGGATTTGCTGCTGCAAGAACTGTTGTCTCGCATCTCAATGTGGCATTAATGTTTGCTTTTGCTATTGTAACTGTCTGCTGCTCTAAAGCCTCATGCATGGCGCTTGTGTCCTCTTTAGTCATCTTGTCAAGCTCGTCAATACAGCATATTCCCCTGTTGGCAAGCACAAGCATTCCAGCCTCAAGAGCCCAGCCTCTTAAAAAATCATCTTTTACAACAGTTGCAGTCAGTCCGGTTCCTGTAGCTCCTTTTCCGCTCACATATCTCGCCTTTGGGGCAACAAAGCTCACTCTCTTGAGCATCTGTGATTTTCCGCTTCCAGGATCGCCGACGAGAAGTATGTGCATATCGCCCCTGATATTTGCGCCGTCTTTCTTTCTTTTTTTCACCCCTCCAAAAAGCTGGAGCACAAGGGCCTCCTTGACTAGAGTGTGGCCGAAGATTGAAGGCGCTATCGAGTTGACAAGCTTTGCATAGATCTCCTTATCTCTGCTAAGCTCTTTAATCTGCTCAATCTCCTCTTTTGAAATCTCAAGCTGAGTGAATTCTTCCTGAACAGCCTCTACAAAATTCGCCTCGCCGATAAGCTCGAATCTTGTGGATATCGCCCCCGAGTTAAGCACTATGGGCGTTTCTTTGATAACCAGGGTAATTGAAACCCTGCTTCCCGGGCTTGTTTTTTTCTCTGAAAAAGGGCTGACAAGATCGTCTTTGAGAAAGATATTCAGTCTTTTTGGCTGCTCTCCGCCCTCGAGTTCCTCAGGCGATTCCTCAATTGTTATCTGCTGGGCATCTACCAGCTCTTTTGACAGAAGAATGAATTTTCCCTTTCTTCCGCAGGCGCCACAAAGCCTCGGCTCTTTGAATTTTGAATCAAGCTGCAAAACCCGTATTATATTGCCGCAGCTGGGGCACTCGAATTTTGCAGAAGTCACCTGCGGGCGCACATCTGTTTTTCTCCTGACAATCCCTTCAACAACAAGGAATTTGCCGAGATGCACGCTTCTTATTTCGCTGATTTTTATTTTCTGGGAATCAGGAAGGTTAAAAAACCTGACCTTGAATTTGCTGACATCTGCCTCAAGGTCGAACCGTTCTATTGCGATTTCACCTGCTCTTATCGCTTCCTCAGGGGTTTCCAGAAGCGACTCTGCAAGCTCGGGGTTAAACTTGCCCAGCTCTGCAAAATCAATCTTGATAAAGCTCTGCCCTTTCCTGACTAGCTCGATAATCTCGGCATATTTGTGCCTTTCAAAAAAGTCTTGGAACAGGTTAACTTGCTCAGAAGCTTCCATCTTAAAACCCCTAACATCCCTTTTTTCAGGAGACACATTTTTTTATGCAAGCAGTCATTAAAAAAAATGCAAAGGCCTGCGCCTAGCAATGCCACTGCTTTTATTGAAGCTAATCAGCACACCAGCATATTTGACTAGCATTGAACATTACATCTTTGCTTTCAGGGTTTCTACTAATTTGACCAGTGCAGCATCGACTTCTTCCTTGGATTTTGTTCCTGTACACACAACTTTTCCATTGCTGAACAGCAGGAATGTTGCCTTTGCCTGCATGAGCTTGTAGACCAAGCCAGGAAATTGCTCTGGCTCGTATTCTGTATTTTCCAGCTTCATTGCAAGAGTGTTCAGGTTGAGATCCATGCCTATGCTTCCTGAAGCAACAATGTTCTGAACATTTATCTTAGGTTTGATCTTGATGTTTATATCTATTTTCCTTAAACTTTCGATAATCTTCTGGATTGACTCCTCTACTTTTTCGAGACTTCTCGCTCCAGTGCACACAACTTTGCCTGAGCTAAAGATTAAGGCAGAGGTTTTCGGGTCTTTTATCCTTATTACAAGGCCCGGAAACTGTTCGGGGTTGTATTCTGTGTTGCTTAATGTTGCCGCCATTTTTTCAAGCGGAATATCATGCTCTAAACTTGTCGAAACAACTATATTGACTACCTCAACATGCACCTCGTTTTTTTTATCAACCTGCACTTCGTTTTTTTTAATCTGCTTGGCCATTTTAATCTACCTCCTGAAAAACAAATAAACTAATAAATGCTTAATTTCGAGACTAAAGCCCCTATCAAGCCACCCACGCCCTCTAAAATCAACTCATAAAGCGTTTGGAAAAACAAACACCTGAAGATTGATTTATAAAGGATAATTTATAAACATTTATAAATGCTTTTATTATTTAAAGCAATGTTTGGAAAGGATATAATCAAAACAAGAGAAAACCTCTCTGATAGCCGAAAACGCGTGCTTCAAGGCATAAAAAGCACGAGTTGCTACTTTTGTCATTTATAAAGACAAAAAGCACTTATTTTAAAAATTAGTGAAAAAAAAGAAAAAATTCAGTAATCTTATAAACAAAACATAAAAAAATATAAACAAGAGCAAGAGCAATAAAGCATGAAAGTGCCTGAACGCAAGCTTATAAAAAAAGGATGGGCAGAGGAAGAGATTGAAAGGGTAAAAGGGATTATACAAAAAGCAGAGGAGAGAAAAAACCCGGGGATTTACCTTTTGGAAAGGTTCAGCTATTGGTTTGCGATAATTTTGATACTCGCAGGAACATTTGTCTTTTCGCTTGTGCTGATCCCGCTGATAATGGGAGCCTCCACCTTGCTGCTCTACGCAGTTATAATACTTTTTGGCCTTGGCTTGGGCAGTTTTTTTGTAATCCTGATACAGGATGTAGAGCACATCAATATCAAGCATCATGTGTTTCACAGCATCGTGATTCCTGTTGTTGCGATTGTAAACCTGTTTTTTGTTGTGAGCATTGCAAACGGGCTCGTTAAGCTCACAAATCTCGGCCACATCCAGAGCAAAATCTGGATAAGCCTGACTTATGTTATTGCACTGCTAATCCCCTATGTTTTCGGGCTGATGAAAAAACCAAGGTAAAGCCGCAATAGGCTTTGTCTAAAAAGTTGCCTTAGGGTGAAAATTTCCGGAAAATACAAAAACCTGTGCGTAGTGCGGGGGTGTCCCTTACGGGGGCACAGCACCTACCTAAACAAAATCAGAAATTTTCAAGGCAAACAAAAATCTCGCGGGATTTTTGATGCACCAAAAACCGGAGGTTTTTGCTTGCAAACAAATCGACTGCAAGGAGATTTAAGACAAAGCCGCGATAAAATTCGGCAGGATTATAAGCAAAATTAATAAAGAAGATTTGCAAACAAGATGACAATGATCGAATGGGCTGTTAATTACGTGAAAAACAAGGATCTCTTCAAAAGAGAGCTTGTTGATTTCAGAATAGAGCAGAATACTGTTTTGTTTGAGTTCAAGAACAAGAAGAATATTTTCATTATAGCAGATCTTCTTGATTCTGAGTCTATCAAGCCAAAGGAATTTCCTTCGACAATCGTGTGCCTCAACAAAAAGGATAATCTTGAGTTCCTGATAAAGAATTGGAGTGCTTTTGCAGCGCAGAAAGAGCTGATGGTTATTTTTGTGAATCCTGCTGCAAATGAAAAGTGGATAATAAAGCCCCACATCCATGACCAGATTACTGAAAAAGAATCATTAAGAACAGGCCTCCAGTCAATGTTTGAAACTGTTCCTGAAGCAGCATAATCTGCATGCTGCCGAAAACTTTGCTGATTGGGAACACAAAAAATTATAAACTCTGCAATCTTCATTTCTAAAAATGGAAACAAAGGTAAGCTCGGGAATTGGAATTCTTGACTGGCTGCTCGAGGGAGGCTATGAAAAAGACACTATCACAACCATATACGGGCCTGCAGGCTGCGGAAAGACAAATCTCTGCCTTTTGAGCATGGTCTATGCCTCCAAGGACAAAAAAACAATATACATTGATACAGAGGGCTCTTTTTCGATCGCAAGATTAAAGCAGATAACTGACGACTACAATAGAGTTCTCGCAAATACTGTTTTCCTTAAGCCGACAAATTTTGAAGAGCAGAGGGAAGCCTTTAAAAGGCTTAGAAAATACATAAACAACAAGATAGGCCTGATTATTTTTGACAGCGCAGTAATGCTCTACAGGCTGGAGCTTGGCAGGGACAAAGAGGTTTACAGGACAAACAAGGAATTCGGCATGCAGATAGCCTATCTCTCAGAGATTGCAAGAAAAAACCGCATTCCTGTGCTGATAACAAGCCAGGTTTATGCTGACTTTGACAACAAGGACAAAATCAAGATGGTTGGCGGCGACATTTTAAGATACCAGAGCAAGTGCCTTATTGAAGTGAAAAGATTTGACAACGGCACCAGAGAGGCATGCATAATCAAGCACCGCTCAATAGAGGAAGGGAAAAAAATAAGATTCAAGATCATAGACAAAGGCGTTGAAGAGGTAATGCCTACTTCGTGTAAAAACTCGCTTCGCGAGCCATTGCAGCCAAGCTCCAAAGCTGATTAAAATAATCAATGTTCGCTGTTCCCCGTAAGGGACATCCCCCTTAGCTTCAGAATAT
>JAZDFJ010000046.1:0-6312 GCA_043807995.1 Candidatus Woesearchaeota archaeon | reverse complement strand
AAAACAAAAAAAAAAAGTAAAAAAACAAATAGATAGAATAAGACAAAGAACAAAAAGAAAAGAAAAAAATAAAACAAAAGTTAAAACTTTACATGTTTTGTTTTTCCAAGGTGCCCCTCTCCCTTTTTCTTCCAGAATATGAAGAACAGCACCAGCACGATTACAACTATTATTATCAGGATAAACACAACAGTCTTTCCTTTCAGGAATCCGCCTTCTGTTTCAATTACTTTTGTTATTTCTATGGATTCTGTATACTGCAATATCGTGTCTTCAGCTCCATAGTAGATGTTCAATGTGAAGCTTTTTCCTTTTATATCAGACCACAAAAGATATGGCGTATCTATAACAACATCCTGTGTGGATTTCGCTTTCAATTCAGTGACCTGAGAGGATATTATGTTCTCGTCGTCAAAAATAAACTCCGCGTACACATTCACCTTGTGGCTTGTTGGGTTCTGGATGCTCAAAACTATCTGCCCTCTTGCGTTGTTGAAAAGATAATCCTTTAAGACAATCGCTGAATCATCGAATAGTTCGTTTCTGACAACAGGCAATCTCACAAATGAATTGCCTGATTCCGACTTGATAGTGTTTCTCAGCGGAAGCCTGTAATCATATTGGGTTGTGACAACAACAGACAGGTTGTTCTGATCAGGAAGCACCTCTGAAACATATGGTATTGTTATAGCTGACTGAGAGGGTGCAGAATGCATGTTTGAGTCTGAAAGCGGCAGGCCGAGTATTTCCATGTTTGAAAATATCAGGGTATTCATGTTACCTTTGCTTTCAAATGTGATTGCTGTGACATTATGCTTTGGATAGTATACTGCCTTGACAAGCTCGATTTTGGTGTATGGAAAGTCGAAATATACTGTGTCAAGGTCAAGGATTTTTCCCTGCATTCCCTCGACATTTGTTACTGTCCTGCCGTATCTCATGATAAATTTAAGGTCCTTGCCCACTTTGGTTTCAAGTTCGGAAAGAAGGTTTGCAAGGTCGCCGCTGATTGCCTCGAAATAGGTTGCATTGGTTCTTTTTACTGTCTGGGCAAGCTGGCCGATATCCCCATAATAAACAAATATGGGGTTTGCCTGCATCAGCACCTCTGGCAGCACGCGGTCTCCTCGTATCACAACAGTCCAATCCTTGGGATAATTTTTCACAAAGAACAATGTTATATTATCAACATTCTGGTCTGGAAAATCCGCGAAAAGGGGATTCGGAGCAATATCTGGAATATTGGAGAGAACCCTTGCAGGGAAATGGCCTACAGCAATAACATCTTTATTTTCAATCAAATCCTTAATGCTGCCAATATTTTGCTCTGTAGCGAACAGCGGCGGGTATCTTTTTTCAATCAACAGCGGGGAAACTGCAATGGCTTCAATGCCAAACGCAGGGTCCAGAAGCACAAAACCTTTATAGCCCCCATCTTCCCAGAGTTTTTCCTGAAGATCATTGTAGTCAGTGAAAGATACTACATCGTAATCTGAAAAGCCGTTGACTTTCAGGTATGAGCCGAAATTCTTCACAACTGCGTCCTGTTCTGGCTCAAAAACAGTGATCTGGTTTGATTTCGGGATGGCCTGGGACTTGAGATTTGCCTCTTTCAGATTCGAGAAATAAACAATATCTGCATCATTTAATCCTGCATAGATTGTCGCCAGAAAAACATTGCGCCATTCCTTGGAGTTCACAACAACAGTGTTCTGCTTTATGGAAGCAGAAGCAGATACTCCTATCAGGATAAGACATAGCAACAACAGGCTGGAAAAGATGATTTTTCTACGCGAACCGGATAACAAAATACCACCCCTTTCGTCTATAAACTTATGCTTTTCTTTTAAATATGTTTCGGTTTTCAAGGCATTGTCCGAAATCTCCCTCCGGTCGATTTCAAGTCGCCTTGAAAATTTTGGGTTCAGTGCTTTGAAAGTGCTGTGCCCCCGGATGGGGCATCCCCGCACAACGCACATGGTGATGATAATTCTTGAAATTTTCACCTTATGGCGACTTTTCGGACAAAGCCGGTTTTCAAGGCATTGTCCGGAATATGGCGCCAAGTGAACCTTGAAAATTATTAATCTATCACGATTATCAAAAACTCAATGAGTTTTTGGAACAATTAAATCTGAAGGATTTAATGAGACAAGAACCGAAGGTTCTCGGAACAGAGAATTTCTGCTGAAATTTCCTGTAACTCGGGGCACAATGAACAAAAGAAGCATGGTGAACGCGCCACAGAGAGATTCTGGACAATGCTGGTTTTTAAGGGCTTTGCTTCGCATACGGAGTATTATAATACTGGATTATATAGAACCTGCGGAATTATCAATTATAATATAGAACAAAGTATAGATAGAACATACAGAAAAATAAACAATAAAAAAGAAAAAGAAAGGATTTCAGTTTTCCCTGCTCACTCTTTTCTCTTCTTGACAAAGAAGTATATCGCCAGGGCAATCACTATGATTACAATCACTCCGACAATGCTTCCTGTGCCGCCGATACTTGTTGCCAAGCCGGTGATAAATGAACCTGCCTCGTATTTGAATTCTTTATCAAGGCTGATCCTCTTGAACATGTTGCTCTCATCTGCACCATAGGCAATATTGATGTGGAAAACAGTGTTTTCCTCAAGGTCAACCTTGTCGAGAGCAGCCTGCAGGTATGTTGTCTTTGTTTTTCCAGGCTCTAAAAAGTCTTTCTTAAACAGGTCCTGCTCTAGGCCGTTTACAATAACCCTGTTTACTTTGAGTGAATAATAAACCTTTTGCGTTCCAGGATTGGAAAGCTGCACTCCCACTCTTTTCAGCCCTGTATAATAAGTAGCATCTAAAACCTCAAGCTGGACACTGCTCTCTGCTATTTCCTGAACTTCAAGGCTTATTGTAAACGGGGTGCCGTAGCTCTTGTCGTTTGTCAGAAACGAGTCCAGTGCTGCTGGATAGAATCCGTAAGATGTGAAAAAGTTTGCTCTTGTTTTGTCAGATAGCTGCTCAATTGGCAGCTGGGAATCATAGGTCACTGAAAGTGCCTCACCAGCTCCCAAAAACACGGGCGTCGAGTCTGAGCCTGTGCCTAGTTCAGCATCATTTTCATCCAATACAACAAAGTTAGAAAGGAAATAAAGCCCAGAATTTCCCATGTTTTCATAATAGACAATTATCTGTTTTGAAAGCGGATTGTATACCAGCTTTGTAATATCCAGCTTCATGGTCGGTTGCGGCAGAGGAAAGAATGAAAGCGCGTATATCTGGCCGACAGTACTTACAGAGCTCTGGCCGAATTTAATAAAAACACCTATCTTTTTATCGCTTCGCTCTCTGATCTGCTCTCCCACAACTGCAAGCTGGTTGCCTATGACAACTATGCTTTTTGTGTTTTTCTCCACAAAAAAATCAAAGGTGTCATCGAGTATCTTGTTGGCGCCTGTCAGGAGAACCGGATTTTTTGTTGAAAAAAATTCCATCTCCAGTGCAGAGCCGTCTGCCACAACAATCGACGGAAGGGTCTCCCCAAACTTCTCCGCGATTTTCTGGCTGTCATGGTAAGGATCGTTTGTGTTTATCCATTCCTTGAAATAAGGCTGTATTTTCGCCAGCACCGCCCTCGGGAATGTCCCGACTGCAAGCACATTTGCTGCTCCAGACAGCTGCGACGCAACATCATCGACATTTTTGTCGTCGACAATGAAAACCCACGAGTTTGTCTTCACAGCATAAGGCGCAACCGACACTGAAAGCTTGTAATTATCTGCAGAGATAATAATATAATTCCCTGTTTTCGGGTCAAGTTCTGTATTGAAAGAGCTTGATTTTTCCTCATTTTTTATCTTATAGTTCATTGAGGCGAGCTGGTTCTTTAGATTCGAAATATACGGGTCGGTTGATTGATAGATTGTGAATTCAGGATCTGTAGGAAATATTTTTGTGACTGAAGCCAGGGACTCTGATGTTACAAAGAATGCTGGCTGCTTTTGAAGCGAAGAATACAGAAGAACACTATAGACGTCTCTCCAATCTTTTGAATTGACTATGTTGGCGTCAGCTGCATGCGCTGGTGAAGCAATAACCAGAATGCTCAACACATATAATAATGATATCACAGAGACATTAAGCAAATTCACTGCGCTTTTTCTGCATTGAACCATTTTACTAAATCCCCCCAATAATTACTTATGACAAGTCTGGATTGTTTCATTATATAAATCTTTCGCTTAATTTGAGGCACAGGCAAAGACGATGCAAACCGATTTTAAAAGCGTATTATTTTCACTTTTCACAAAGATGAATTTCTCTAAACCTTCTGAAGGTCATTTTCTTCCGGATAAGGGTTTTTAAACAAAAAACAGCTGAAAAATGGAAAAATATATAAATAACTTCAATAACTAGTATACCAAAATATATATTGAAATACATATCGTCCACTTAAGATACAAAAAACATTACTTTGTGTTTTGGTGTGGAAAAGCGATTACTAGTGTTGAAAAACAGAGACCCGAAAAAAAAGGAAAAATATATAAATGATTAGAAAATAAAAAAAACAGGAGGTAGGTGAGATGAAAAAACTTTTAGTGTTGATGTTAAGCATCGCAAGCGTTCTTTTGATGGCCGCTTTTGCAAGCGCAGTAGAACCTGCAGGAGCAAATGTTCTTAATCAATTAAACCAGGGAGAATTCCAGGTAGCCGCTGCAGAGAATGTGACAGTTGAAGCAGGAAACATAACAGAAGCAAACTTAAGCACAAACATAAGCACATACAGGTGGGCTGCAATCTTTGGTTTGGCAGGCGGAGAGATGAAATTAGGAGATGATGACAACAACATACTATACGACTGGGCAGCAGATGGCAGAGTTGTCTATGCATGTGAAGATCCAAATCCAACATGGGCTGATTTCACAGAGGCAAACGAAGCAGCAGTGACAGGAGTTTACACATTCCTTGCAGGCGCAACAAACTCTGACTCGTACTCCAACACATTTGCAAACTCAGACACCCTTGACTCAGGAATATTCGCAGGAGCAACAACACCGGGAGCAGGAGATTATGTTGACACATACAATGACGCAGAAGTCGCGACATGGAGAACCTTCTCACTCTGGGATACAGCAAACATAATATTCGCTGCAGAAGTGCAGGAATCAGGAACAAGCTACAGCGGAACAACTACTGACTTCCAGCTATTGGTTCCAGAAGATGGAACTGCAGGAGACGCAGCAGCAAGCATTTACTGGTTGTGGCTTGAGTTAATATAAGAGCAATTTAATTTTTTATTTTTTTTTTATTTTTTAAAAAAGGAAAAATATAAAAACACTGAGCAAATAAAAAAAACAGGAAACAGGGACTTAAACTTAAAACAACAGGGCCGAATTTCATATTCAAAAGAAAAAAAAAATACAAATCGACAAAATTAAAAAAAGAGGTGTGGAATGACAAAGAAATTTAATAGTTTGGTTGTGTTCACAGCTGTAATTCTCGCTTTAGCATATGCTGTAAGCGCAGCTCCGTACGGAGCAAATGTTACAGCAGGTGTACAGGAAAGAAGAGCAGACAGTTCTGCGGATACTGTTGTGACAGAGGGCGGAAACATTACAGAGGTGAATGTCAGCGGAAATCAAATCACCTCTAAATGGGCAGGCTTCTTTGGAGTGATAAGCGGAGGCATTGAATTAGCCGATGCATCCAACAACAAGTTCTATGAATGGACCGTTTCAGATGTGACTAATGCAGTTGTTTTCGCAAGCGAAGACACAGTTTCAGACTGGGGCAGCGTTGCTGCAGGAGACACAGCAAATATGCCTGCAAATGTCAAGACAGCAGCAGCAGACAACTACACAAACACATTCAACGAGACTGGCGCATTCAACAGTTCAACCTTGAATGTCGGCTCAGTACCTTATGCAAAGACCTGGCAGAGCGGAACGCAGGGAACACTAAAAACATACTACCTGCTTGACGGCTCAGACATCATTTGCGCGGGATTGGCTGATGACGGCGCAACAGGCTTCAATGGCGACACAGTAGATTACCAGATATTGATCCCGGGAATGGGAGTAAAATCAACTTGGTACTTCTACATGGAGCTGCCGTAAAAGCAATAAATTTTTTATTTTTTTCTTTTTTTCTCTTTCTTTTCCTGTTGTTCTCTGAATAAATCAAATGTAAATCTGCAGGCACACACGTCGTGCAGAAACCGATATATTTAAATACTAATCTGTATGGGTTTAAATCACAAGCTATAAAACAAAAAAGGGGTGCAAAAGACAGATAGCAATAGAATGAGTATGTTTTGCCTGTCAACAAGAAA
>JAZDFJ010000045.1:0-2453 GCA_043807995.1 Candidatus Woesearchaeota archaeon | reverse complement strand
TTCATTTTTCTTTTCAAGGAATTTTTTGAAAATTTCTTCCTCCTGCGCCTTCAAATCTGCAATTTTTTTAGATTCGGTGATAAGGCTCTCGTGCTGCTGCTGGCTCTCATTTGCTATCTGCTGAACCTGCTTATGGATTTTGTTTGATTCTGACTTTAAGCTGTCAATCTCCTTGGAAAGGGCCTTTGTCCTGTCCCATAAATTCTTGACTTCTTTAAGCTCATCTCTCTCCTTTTTAAGGGCTTTAATCTCTTTCATCAGCTTCTGTTCTTTTTCAAAAGACATGACCTGGGTCTCGAGCGCGAATTCGAGTTTTTTAATCTCGCTTTCTTTCTCCCTAGGAAATCTGTCGACATTATGCTTTTTGCAGAGATTTTTGTATTCTTCCTTAAGCTTTTTTATCTCCTCAATCTTATCATTTATCTCCCTGTTCTTCCTGTCCCTGTCATCCTTGAGGGCTTTCACGCCTGTTGTGAGAGTGTTCCTTTTGATCTTGAAATTCTTGACATCGTCAATAATCTTTTTAATCTGGTCTCTGATGCTTTTCTTTTTCTGAAAAAGCTCTTCCTTTTCAGCACTAAGCTCATTAAGCGTTTTTTTGAGTTCAGAAACCTCGAGTCTTGCCTGCTGAAGCTTAGCCTCTAATTCATTTTTGTCTTGTTGTTCTGTCATTCTGCTCTTAAAACTCAATTGTTTTTTCTTTCATGTCCCAAAAAATTAAATTAAAAAATTAACAAGTGAAACAATTAATAAAACAAAAATAAAAAAATTACTCAGCCAAATAATGAGCCAAGTCCTGCTGCAGCCTGCTCTTCGGATTTCTTTTCCTCTTCTGCTGCCTTTTTATCGTCTTTCTTTCCTTCAGCCGCGTGTCCTGCGCCGCCGGCATGTGCAACAGCCATTGGAACAGCGATTGCTGCATTCTTTATTGTCTCGCCTATATCGACGCCTGCAAGAGCAGCCACCAGTGCCTTAATCCTGCTGTCATCAGGCTGAACACCTGCTGCTTCGAGCACTTTCTTTACTGAGCTTTCATCAATTGATTTCCCTGCCTTGTGCAGGAGCATAGCGCAATAGATGTATTCCATTTTTCATCCTCCACGTTTGTGCTTTTGTTTTGTGCGTTTTATCTGTCGTTGAAAATAAATCTTTCTTATTGAGCATCAGCTTTTTCCTTCAATGCAGAAGCCTCTGCATTTGCCTTTGCCAATAATTCCTTTGCAAGCAAATCTGCAAAAATGTCCTTTTCAAGAACCAAAGCCTTGGCATCCCTGAAAGCTTTCTCCAGCATCGGCTTTATCGATTCCTCGCAGGCATATCCTGACTCAACAGCAAGAGCCATTGATTCTGAAGCAGCAATCCTCACCTTTGCCAGGTATGCCTCTTCATCGACATCAAGCACATCCTTGCCGATGATTTCACCGTCCTGGTATACTGCAACAAGGTCAAGTCCGATAGTCATCGGCTCAATGCCGAGCCTTTGCAATATTGCTGCAAGTTTTGCAGGCACAACATCGCCTTGCTTTGCAACAACAGCATCGCCTTTGATTGCTACTTTGCCGTTTTCAATGCCTGTTTTTATCTTAAAAGCTCCGAGCTCACCGATTATCGGGCCTGGAGCAAAGTTTGTCTGACCTGCTGGCACAACAATGTTGCCCGGTGCTTTTTGCCCGCCTTTAATCGGAGCCTTTGATTGGTTCTTTTTAAGGATCTTGAATAGTTTGAAAGGGTTTTCATTGGTGAAAATAATCGCAGGCATTCCTGTCATGCGCTCTGCAAGTTTCATTATGCTTTCTTTTTTTGATTTTTCAAATGCAAGCTTTAACAATCTTTTTTTTGTCATTCTTAACAAAACAGACCCTCTTAACTGCTCTCTCATGTTTTGAAGCTGCTTTGCAGGAAGATTCTCCATGTTGACAAGGCCGATAATGCTGTAGCTATCAAATAATTTTGTAAATTCATCTACAGCTTTTCGCTTGTACTTAGCTGCAACTGTTTTGTGTTTTGTGTTTGCCATTTTATAGTTTTACCGGCTTGCTCATTGTAAGTTTTAAGTAAATATGCCTTATATTGTGGCTTTCTTTAGGAAGGTGCGAGAGTAATTGTTTATGCAGCGAGATTATATTCTCTGCGATGTCCTCATCAGGCATATCCTCTGTTCCTATCTTGACCTGTATGACGGGAGCTTTTTTTGCTGAGACCTTTACTGTTTTTTGAAGTCTTTCTGCAAGCTGCTTGAGGTTTGCTCCTGGTGGAACAACACAGCCTGCTTTTGGATTGGGCATTTTTCCCCTTGTACCAAGGCTTCTTCCGAAGACTGCTGCAATCTTTGTCATTATATTTGCCTGGGCTATAAAAAAGTCATAGTCTCTTCCTAATTTTTTGGCTTCTGCTTTTTTATCCTGGTATTTTTCAAAATCATGCTCGTCAATGGCCAGATCAAAAGCCTCTTT
>JAZDFJ010000044.1:0-11784 GCA_043807995.1 Candidatus Woesearchaeota archaeon | reverse complement strand
AGTTCTTTGTTTTAAATGTGAGCGACGGCGAAGAGATAAGCGAGATTTCTCCTTCTTTCAAAAAGAAAATTCTTGTGTCAAAGCCAGTCATGCCTGCAATGCCTATTGAGAATTACGAACACCAGGGCATTGTCATAAAATACGAGCCAACAACATGGATTGACAAGCTCAACTCAATAGTAATATACTGCGAAAGGATAGAAAACATAAAAGAGCTCAACCATGTGTTTGAAAAAGCAATAGCAGTTGTCAATGATGCTGTATGCCTGGAGAATTTCGAGAAGATAATCGAGAAGAATGAAGACGAGGAGATTGTCAAGTTCTTTGAAAAGATTTCCCAGGAATCAGAGGAGTACAGAAAAATGGTGTGCTGCACCATCAATATTTCAGATATAAAAAAGCCAGGCTTCAAAGAAATCATAGACAGGGTTGTCGAGCCTAAAAACAAGCACCTGTCATTTGTGTACAGCCTCAGCACAGACGAGCTTCAGGAAGAATTCGGGGCATTGACAGACATCATATCTATCTACATAAAAAAGAAGCTTACTCTCTATCTTAAGAATAAAAGGCTGCAGAAATCCCCTTATTTTATAGGAATCGCAGGTCCTTACAGGCTTTCTGAAAAAGAGGCTCATGAGCAGAGCTGCCTTTCCATAGCCTGCACCCAGTCCTCGCTAATAGTGGATGTCAAAAAATTCTATTCGATTTACGGCCTAGACACTGAAAAGTTTTCGCAGCTCATGTTCAATATCTCTAAATCATTTCTCTCGGCAAACTCCCTGCAGAGAAGAAAATCACAGGAGTATTTCAAGGAAATAATCTCCATTGACAAGAAAAACGAGAAGGAATTTCTTGAAGTCTCAAGAAACTGCATAAGGTTCTGGAATTACGGGCTTTTGGAGCCAGGCATAGACTCAAAGCATGTGTTCAACATGATTAGTGAGGCCAAGAAAAAGGTTAACCAGTTCTGCATTGCAGAAGAGACAATATACAAGAGCTGCGGAATGCCGACAAGATTCAAGATAGCCCTGGCCTGTGCGTTCAGGGAGGCCGACAGCAGGCTGAGCACTGCTAAATACAACAGGCTGAAAATAACAAGCATTGAAGATCTGTACAATCAAAAGATAAAAAAAGATATAATTGAGAAAGAGATGGTCACAGAGATGTTCAACGGCGGAAATGACGTCACCTTTCACAGGCACGGCACAGTCACTCCTGATGAAATCGTCAGGGAGATATCTGTAATAATGAACACCTACAAGCTTCCGCTGTTTTCATACTGCTTTGAGGAGACAGGAGGGAATATGAGGATAACCTCGTATTTTAGCACGTGAAAATGGAGATAAAAGACAAGACAGCAGAGGGAGTTTGGAAAAAGGTGCTGAAGGCACTGCTCGAGAACGGCGCAGATTTCAAAGACAGAAAAGAAAGGCAGTGCAGAGAGATAAGCAATATGATAGTGACTATCGAGAGCAGCGAGGATATTGCAAAGCCAATTGAAATACTCAACAGCCTTAAAAAATGGGTTTATCCCCCTATTGAAGAGCTCAAGGCATCGATTCTTGAAAAAGACGACATTCCAGGATACTATTACCATTACGGCGCAAGGGCTTTCTGCTACAATGGCATAGACCAGATAAACGACTTTATCATCCCGCTTTTCAAGACAGCACCGCTTTCAAAAAGAGGTGTCATTGTTTTTTTCCAGCCTGACAAGGACAGCATTGTGGCTAAAAAGGAAATTCCCGGCATGCTGACAATGAACTTCAACATAAGGAACAGCAAGCTTAATACAACCACAATAATAAGAAGCAATGATTTTTTCTATGGCTGGCCAGGGAATGTTGTGCAGTGCTTTTTCCTGGCAGAATACATAAGCAAAGAACTGAACATTCCCATAGGAACAATGACGACTATCTCTGTTTCAGCCCACATATTCAAGGACCAGTTCGAAGACATAAAGAAAGTTCTGAAAGAATGAATTGAGAAATAAAAAAAAGAATATTCGCTCTTTTTCAGCGTGAGCAACCCGCAGCTATAAGAGCATGCGCTATTGTATCTCTTTCGGTTGCTAACCTATTAATTCTCGCCTGTGCAGAATCTGCTCTTGCCTGTAATCCGGGCATCACAAAATCATTACCAGGAGTTGTGCTTCTAAGATCCATTGTCCCAGCCAGGTCATCTCTTGCGTTCGTCAAGTATATCTGAACAGCATCAAGCTGCTTATACAGATTTCCACAGAGAACAGCTTTTGCTCTTTGTTCACCTCGAGATAAACCATCGTTTAAATATATTCCTAGAGCTACAACTACCGGTATTGCTAAAAGACCATATAGTGTTCTCCGAGCATAACGATTGGCTTCTATTTCCTCACTAGTACGTATAACTTCATCATCTACCTTATCCATTTTACATCACCTTATCGAATATTTTTATTTCAATCAGAACAGCCTGCATCTCTAAGAGAATCTTCTAATGCATCTCTTCGCATAGCTGCCAGACGCATTCTCTCCTTTGCTTTTTCTGCTAGCTCTTCCATGCCAGGAAGCACAGCATCGTAACCAGATGTTACAGAATCAGGATCAATCGTGCCGGCAAGATGACATTCCCAAATTTCCGATACATATGTATTCTCACTCAGTTCGCTATTCAAGCGGGAGCATAGAATATTCTTTGCATTGACCTCAGCAGTTCTATGCGAAAGGCATAAGCTTCCAGCAGCTACAGCAACAAGCGTGCCTGCTAATATAGAGACTGGTCTGAAAAATGGTCTAATCCTATTCATGTAATCGCCCATTCTTGTCATGTATTCTCCGATCCCCATTTTGCATCACCTTTACAAATATCTTACCGACGATAATTCAGAGAACAAGAGCTTATTTAAAAATGTTTCTATCTGGCGGTGACAAAAATCAAGATTCCGCAAATTCCACTGGACATTTTAGGCTAAAGTATATAAAGAAGGCGCCCTTTATTGTATTGTTGCGTAAAACACGCAATCTCCCAGCTCTCACGAGCTGATGAAACAAAATGCGATAAGCAAGGAGGTGCAAGCATGCCTAAAACATATGAGAATATGGAAAAGGATCTCCCAACAGTTGATGAGATCCTAGATAAAAAACACCCTGAAAAAAAATTCAGGGCAGGAGCTATTTCTGCCACTGTTTGGGAAAACAAGGGAAAAAGCAAGGATGGAAAAGAAGTTGTCTACAGGACTGTTTCTTTTGACAGGAATTACCAGGATAAAGATGGAAACTGGAAAACAACAAACTCTTTAAGATCAAGCGACCTGCCAAGAGCGATTCTTGTGCTTAACAAAGCATTCGAATATCTCGCCTTAAAGGATGACTCGATAGACGAAGAATAAATGAACTGGCAGGATAATATTTTTTTATTTTTTACTTTTAAATTATTCAGATTTATTTGAAACAAGAAAATGATATTAAAATTACGAGGTGTGTTTCATGACAAAACAAAAGGAAATGACAATAACAGATCTTCCCGGAGTTGGCGCAGCAACTGCTGAAAAATTAGAGGCATCAGGCTATACTGACCTGATGGCAATAGCTGTTGCGACGCCAGGGGAATTAGTCAGCATTGCAGGCGTTACTGAAGTTGCTGCAAGGAAAATAATCCAGGCTGCAAGGGATGGAATGCATATGGGTTTTCAGACAGGGCTTGAAGTGATGGAGAAAAGAGGGAATATCAAAAAGCTAAGCACAGGCAGCAAAAACTTTGACGGCCTGCTGGACGGCGGCTTTGAAACAGGAGCAATAACAGAATGCTTTGGCCAGTATGGAAGCGGAAAAACACAGGTCGGCCACGCGCTTTCTGTGAATTGCCAGGTCGACGACCCTGATGCTGTTGCAGTATACATCGATACAGAAAATACTTTCAGGCCAGAAAGAATAAAGCAGTTTGCAGACGGGCTGGGCCTGAACCCTGAAGCTGTGCTGAAAAACATAAAGGTTGCAAGGGCTTTCAACTCAGACCACCAGATGCTTCTTGCTGAAAAAGTCAGCGACCTTATCAAAGAGGGCAACAAGGTAAGGCTTGTTGTTGTTGATTCATTGACAGCCCATTTCAGGGCAGAATTCGTCGGCAGAGGCACTCTTGCTGAAAGGCAGCAGAAGCTGAACAAGCACATGCATGTGCTGTCCAGGCTGGCTGACATGCACAATCTGTGCGTCTATGTCACTAACCAGGTCATGTCAAAGCCAGACCAGTTCTTCGGAGATCCGACAGAGGCAATAGGCGGAAACATTGTCGCCCACAACAGCACTTTCAGAATCTACCTGAGAAGAGGCAAGAAAGGCACAAGGGTTGCAAAGCTCGTTGATGCGCCGAATCTTGCTGATGCAGAGATTGTGTTTGAGGTGACAGAACACGGCCTGAAAGACGTGAAAATATAATTTTTTTATTTTTCTTTTTTATTTTATTTATTCTTTTATGGTTTTTCAAAGCAAAAATACCAGAAAGTTCTACTGGATAACTCCATAATATTCTGTCAATAATTCGCCGGCACCCCCAGCCACAGACCTAGAACATGCTCGCCCTACTAGCGAGCTCGGCTCATTATGAGCACATTGCATTGCGTTTCACTTCGCTAGTCAAAGACTAGTGGAATGCAATGTTTCAAGACAATAAATCTTTAAAAGATTGTCATGGATTCCAAACAAACATGTATGACCCTGGATTTATCGGCCAATTTGTGCACTCACAAAAAATCCTTGCAGAGGCTGCAAGGCAAGATAATTTTATCTACATGGCAGGCCAGTTCAGGAGTGCTGTGCATTCTGGAAAAGAGCTGCCAGCCAAGGCAGAGAAGACTGCGAGAAGGCTCAGAGACATTATCGACGAAAACTTTGGGATTTCAGAGGCAGCAGAATTCTGTAGCACTGAAAGGGATTTTTTCTACCAGCTTTCTTTAAGCGTGACCAAAGACGGAGCCGCATGCCTGGCATATTCAGTTTCTGCTATGCGCGGAAATACTTTCCCAATATTCAGAAGTGCGCCTTTCCAGTTCGAAGCGGTTCTTCCATTAGAGGACAGAATGGCTGAAAAAACAGTCAAAGCTCTTGGCAAAATGGCGGCAATGGTCAGGGGTTTCAAGGTGGGAAGCATGTCTTTGGCTAAAGAAATACCTGAAAAAGTGCCTGCCAGCTATAGCGGAGAGCATCTGTGCAATGGAAGCAGGCAAAAAATCATGCCCGGAGCAGTGCTTCTTGTCAGAAACAGGGAGATTGCTGCAACTGGCGCAGCTGTTTTTCAGGAATTAAATCTGCCGCAATATTCAACAAAGAATTTCAGACTCGTGTACTAAAGAATACAATGTATCAAAAATAGCTTCAACTCTATTTAAAGCTAAAAAAACATTTATATAGTTAAAGCCTTCAACAACCAATATCGCAAAAATAAACTATCAAAAAAAACATTCCGAGGTGGAATCATGAAAAAAATGCTTATTGGAATCTTAATAATGGCAGGCCTGCTTGTTGTGTTGACAGCATGCAATCAAGAGCAGGATAATAACCAGCTTATCGGAGGAGACAGGGATGAACACGGCTGTCTTGGACCTGCCGGCTATTCATGGGATGAGGATATCGGGGCATGCATCAGGCCGTGGGAGATTAACGACGAAGGGAAGAGGGCAGCGGCTAGGACCGGAGTTGAATATATCGGCAAAAAATACAGCCTGACACTTGATTCTATAGAAGTATTGAGATGCGCCGGCTGTTATGTATTGACATTTAATGATCAGGATTTCAAGCCAATAACAGTTAATCTTGCTGACTGGAAAGTCTCGACAGAGGAAATCGACAGCTTCGAGGAGTGCGTCGCAGCAGGCAATCCTATAATGGAATCCTATCCAAGAAGATGCATAGCTGACGGCAAATCCTTTACAGAAGAGGTTGACATTAGCTGCGAAAACAAATGTGGCGACGGCAAATGCGATGAGATAGTCTGCATGGGAACCGACTGTCCCTGCGCAGAATCAGAGGCAAACTGCCCTGAAGACTGCCCGCAGAATTGATTTTAATTTTTTGTATTTGTTTTTTTTTATTCTTCTCTTAATCTTAAAGGCTGTGCTCTTGCATCAATCTCTGCTTTCAGCTCGTCGACCCAAGGTCCGGGCACAAATATGCCAACTTCTTGCTGACAAGGGCTCGAATATACAACAGCATTCCACCGTTTGACAAGTCTATCTCTTCCTTCGCCTTCATGATCCCACCAGTGCACTTCCAATGAGCCGTCAGCTCTTTTAACAGATTTATACAGTGTGCCGCCGCAAACATCCTTGTCGATAATCCATCCCGGAGCATTCATGCCTGTCAGAGTTCGGAGCGGATTTCTTGGCACCATGAGTCTAACAAACTCGTCAATTGTTTCAGTCACTTCAACTATTGTTGGTTGGGGCATATCACTGGGAGACGTGCAGAACATTTAAAGTTTTCTCTTATTTAATCTGCTTTTCGCTTATCCGCTTTGACAATTATAAAGCAAAAATGATTGATATGCTCCTCAATGTACGCTATATGCCAAAAAGCCGAAATAGACTATTTTGACCTTGCTATACTGGATTCCGCATCAGCTATATTTTTAAATGACAGTGATTTCTCCTGCTCTATGGAATACATGCTTCGCTTTGGCGAAATCGGCCTGAAAGGCGGAAACAGGAGCCTTTTTGAGAAAAAGCTGGAAAACAATATATCTCTTATGCTAAAAAAACAGGGCGCTGATTTCACAATCACAAGAATGCGCGGAAGGATATTTGTGCAGAGCAAAGAGCCTGTCTCGCTCAGAAATGTATTCGGCTTGGTGTCTTACAGCCCGATAGCGAGAATTGAAAAAGACCTTGAAAGCGTCAAAGACTATATCAGAAAAAATCTTCTGCAGAAATTCGAGAACAAGAGGTTCAAGGTTGTTGCATCAAGGGCAGACAAGAGCTTTTCAAAAACCTCACCTGAGATTGAAAAAGAGTTGGGAATGTTTATCCAGGAAAACATCAGCTCATCTGTTGACCTGAAGAATTACAATGCAATTCTGGGAGTTGAAGTCCATGGGCGAGGAATTATTCTGTTCACTGAAATAATAAGATGTTTTGGCGGGCTTCCCTCAGGCATTGAAGGCAGGGTTGTTCTCCTCCTTGACAAACCTTATTCAGATATTGCAGGACTACTGGCCATGAAAAGAGGCTGTTCTATTTTTCCTGTTGCTTTTGAAAAAAAAGAGATCTCTCTTTTGCAGAGATATTCTCCTGAAGAATTAACTCTCGAAATCATAAAGGATGAAACGGAAATCAGACAAGTCGCTGCAAAGAACAACTGCCTTGCAGTCATAAGCGGGCAGACAATCAAGGATTTCGAAGATATAGCAACAGGCATCCCTGTATTGAGGCCATTGGTTGGCTATTCTGAAAGAGAAATTAAAGAGTTAAAACAAAGATATGAAGAAATCTAATAAAAGTTAAAATAATACTTATTCCAAGCTCATCCTATTGCTTTCAGGTAATCGTCGTTTTCCTGCTCTGGCTGCTTTATTTTCTCAACTGCCTTTACAAAATCCTGCTCAGCCACGCTTGTTCTTGCAGCTCTTATCGCAAAGTAGCCTGCCTCTGTGCAGACTGCCCTTATCTGGGCGCCGGAGAATCCCTTCATCGAGGAGACTAGAGCATCTGTCTTGACTTCCTTGTCAATTGCCATGTTTTTAGTGTGAATCTTGAAAATCTCCCTCACCCCTTCGTTATCAGGGTTGGGTGCTTCTATAAGCCTGTCAAGCCTGCCAGGCCTTAAAATCGCAGGGTCAAGAAGGTCTTTCCTGTTTGTGCAGCCGATTATCTTGACATTATCAAGAGGCTTGAATCCGTCAAGCTCTGCAAGGAATTGCATAAATGTCCTCTGAACCTCTCTTTCTCCTGATGTTCCTATATCTATCCTTCGCGAGGCAATAGCATCAATCTCATCTATAAAGACAATGCTTGGGGCTTTTTCCCTTGCAAGCTGGAAAACCTCTTTGACAAGCCTTGCGCCCTCGCCAATGAATTTCTGCACCAGCTCAGAGCCTACAAGCTCGATAAATGTAGAATTTGAAGAATGGGCAACTGCTTTTGCAAGCAGAGTTTTTCCAGTGCCCGGAGGGCCGTGAAGCAGTATGCCTTTTGGAGGCTGAATGCCTATTTTTTTAAAGAGCTCGGGATGCTTCAAAGGAAGCTCGACAACCTCTTTTATCTCCTGGACTTGCTTTTGCAGGCCGCCGACACTCTCCCATTGGGTATCGGGCTTTTCGATAATAATGAATTTTTCAACATTGAAATTCTTTGAGCTGTCGATCTTGTCGATGATTGTCAGGTTTTTCTGCTCAACAACAACAGAATCTCCTGGCTTTAATTTTTTGACAGATGTTGATATCTCGACGAGAAATGAGTTTCCGTTAGGAAGCCTTATTATCGCCTTTTCGCCAAGCACATCTATAACATCAGATATAAGGAGCGCAGGCGCCTTAAATTTGTCAACCTCATTCTTGAGCTGGCTCACAGTCTCTCTTAATATCCTGTTCTCTTCCTCAAGGTCAACACTGTAAGGGAACACAAAATCATGATTACCGCCTTGGTTCAGGCTCTGGGCTGCGTTTTGAGCGATGTTTCCAGTTTTTTTATCATTTTTTGTAGGCATACCCCTGGAAAAGAGGTGTTCTTTTTAAAACTTACTGAAAAGATAAGGTGTTGTTTAAGGAAAGAGCTAAACGGCGTATAGAACAATAAGAACTATCTATGCCATCCCAATTTTCCTAGACAAGTTAGAAGAAAACATGAAAAAAAGAAAAATAAAACATGCAAAAACCAGGATAAGATCCTGCTTTAAACAACGAGCTAATCAGGCTTCTTCCGGAGCGTGTTATAAAAAAAAAAAAAAAAAATTATAAAATAAAAAAAATAAAAAATTAAGCCATAATTTTTAAGCTACTATTTCTATGGCGCAGTGCATGCTCCATCATAGCATATTCCTGTCATATTGGCAGTCATGTTCAGGCAGTTTATTTCGAAATTATAGCAACTGCCGGAATTGCAATAGTATTCCATCACCGAAGTTGATGAATTAGACTCGTTTCCAGGAGCCATGCAATAGTCTGTGTAGCTGAATGGAACCTCATTGTAATATCCGCTTGCAGTTCCTTTCACTGCTCTTACTATTCCCCCGTCTGTATCTGCGCAGGAATTTGGTATCGTATAATTAACTGATGCATAGACTTGTGCGATTATTCCGCCATAGTTTGAGCTGTATGACTTCATTCCAGCTTCCAGTGCATCCACTTGTGCAATAGTCCAAGCCGAGCCTGTGGCCGGGTTAGTTGGGTAATTCTGCGTATAGTATGCATAGCTTGATGTCAAACTTTTCAAAGAGCCAAGGTAGTTTGTGCTGCCCGAGCGTATAACCGGATTGAATCGGTATCTTGTGCTGGTGTACCTTTGTCCGTAAAAATATAATGTGACGCTGTTGATTACTTCGCTTGAAAATCCGGTGTTTCCGAATGCAAATGTTTCATATTTATTTTTTGCACTGGTGTACAGGTTATCAGATGTATCAGCAGGGTCTTCATCAACACACTGCCATTCTGATGTGCCTGAGCTACAGCCTGAATTTGTCCAGTCAGCGTAGTATCCTTGCGAGTTTGGCCTTATAATCATAGTTTTAGATGCCACTGCAAAACTGGCCAACATCAAGGTCACTAAAACAAAAATTCCTAGAATACTTAATTCCTTTCTCATTTGTTCAACCTCTTTTTAATTATATCAGAAAACTTTAATTTTTGCATATTGATTGTTTAAAGTTTCTGAGATACAGGCATTATTGCTAATACAAAAAAATTAATGTTAATGTCTCTATTTTTTAATAATGTCTCTATTTTTTAAATAAATGAATTAACCGGTTAATAAATATTACCTTTTCATCGGGTAAGTTTAAAACCTCGCCAAAGGTTCAATACAATTCAGCAGGAATTTCCTGAACACTAAATCCTGCGGGTTTAGCGGCTCTGCTATGGCAGATATTTAAACGCAGGGTTTACGAGATAGTGCAAAAATTCTTTTTAAAACTTACTGAAAAAAAGAATAATAGGCAAACAATAAATTAGCGCATCAAGTCTCAGGCCTTGTTATCTTGACGTTTTTTACAAGGACTGATGGCGTAAATACCGGAGTTTCAACCTCCCAGCCTTTGATCTGTTTTACATCCTTTGCAAGGGCTTTCACATTCTTCATTATATTAATCAGGTTGTCGCTGATCCTTATCTCTTTTATAGGATGCTTTATTTTCCCATTTTCAATATAGAACATGCCGTCTCTGGGAATTGTTGAGAAATCTCCTGCTGCATAATTCTGGAATCTCGTGTACCAGAGATTTGTTATATACAGCCCTTTTTTAACATCTTTTATCAGCTCTTCTTTTTTGAAATCCCCTTTCTGCACAACTATGTTTGAGGGGTGCGGGGCAATCAGTCCTGCATTGCCTGTTGACTCTGTCTTGTATCTTTTTGCAGTTGATGTATTGTGCAGGAAATTCCTGAAAATGCCTTTTTTTATCAGCGTTGTTCTCTGGGCAGGGGTTCCCTCTGCGTCAAATAATCCACTTGAAGCTCCCTCAGGAATTCTGCCATCGTCATAAATATCAACTGCATCGCCGGCAACTCTCTGGCCTTGCTTTTCTGCAAGGCACGACATTCCTGCCTCGACCTCAAATATCGATGCTGCGTCGCCGATTTTTTCTACAATGTTTGCAAAGGAAAGCGGCGAGAACACAACGTCAAATGTCCCTTTGACTCCAGGCTTTGGATTTCTTGAATCAAGGGCGGTCTCTGCTGAGTTTTGCGCAGCAGTTTTGTAATCAAAATTATTTATTGTCCTCGAGACTGCAAGCTCATGGCCTGTCGCGTATTTGTCAAATAATGATCTTATTGAAAGGTAAAGCCATGTTCCCTTGTCCTCGGCGTCAATGCCGTTTGATGTGAGAAGATGCCAGCGCATGCTGCTTTTCTGGAATATGCCGTCGCTTCTTGGCACGCCTGCATCATGCACAGCGCCTGTTGATTTGTTTACGATTTCTGCGCTGTCAAGAGTCTCAACTTTTTTATCGTATAATCCGTCTATCTTAGAATATTTTTTCGGGCCCTGCGCTATTCCCTGGAACTCGTTGTTCTCCTTTGCGAATCTCGCGAACTTTACGCAGTCATTGGCTGCCTTTTCAACTCCTTTTCTTGTCAGCTCCTTGACAGATGTATGTATCACTTTCCTGCCAAAGCACGCAAGCAAGGCCAAATCAGTGCTGTTCCAGCTCATGGTGCTTGTGATTTTGCTGTTTGTAAATTTCGACTGGGCAACACATCCGGCGCTTAGAGTGACCACTGTGTCAGATGCGCCTTTTTTCTCAAGGAGCTTCAATGCGTATTCGGCAATTTTAGTGTCCATCTTTTTCAGCACAAAACATTTAATCTATGCCAGCTTGCTCTCAGCTCACCCTGATATTTCTCAGCCTTATTGAAGGCCCGCCAAACCAGACAGGAATCGCCTGCATAGGCTCTCCTTTTCCGCAGCTTCCTGCGTGGAACTCTGTGTTTTTAGCGACAGCATCGACTGCGCTCCACAGTTTCGGCGTAGATATTTCAATAACAGGATTAAGGGCTGGCTTTTCAATCCTGCCGTTTTTTATGAAAAAGGCCTCTGCACCGACGTATTTCTGGTTGAGCCTTTTGTCGTCTATATTCCACTCGTTGAAATTTTTCATGAATATG
>JAZDFJ010000043.1:0-4705 GCA_043807995.1 Candidatus Woesearchaeota archaeon | reverse complement strand
TGCTAATTATTCTTTCATGTTCTTTGTCGGGATTGACCTTGCATGGTCTGAAAAAAACAAGAGCGGAGTTGCAATTCTCAAGGGCGATGAGAACATGGCAGAGCTTGTCTCTGCTGACGTGATTTCCTCAGACAATGAAATAATTGATTTTATCAAAAAGACATTAAAAAACAATAATGCGCTCATTGCTATTGATGCCCCGCTTATTATCCCGAACAATGAAGGAAGAAGAGATGCAGAGGCTCTTGTCGGCTATCTTTTCAGAAAATATCATGCTGGCGCGCATCCTTCCAACAGAAAAAGGCTGAGCCAGTGGAGTGGAAAAATCAGGGGCGAGGAGCTCTCGAAAAAGCTTGAAAAAGAAGGCTTTATTCATGACCCTTCTATAAAACAATTTGAAAAAAGCAGGAAATTCTTCGAGGTGTATCCCCATCCCTCGATGGTCGTGCTTTTCGAAATGGATAAAATTCTCGAATACAAATCAAAGCCTCATAGGGATTATGCCTTCAGATGGGATGAATTTGAGAAATACAGGATGCACCTTAAAGGGCTTGCCAATGCAAAGCCAGCTTTGCAACTGCCTGAAAAGCTTTTTCAGCAAAGCATGAGCTCTCTTAAAGCAAAAAAGCTCAAGGATTACGAAGACCTGCTTGATTCAGTATTTTGCGCATATATCGGGTATTACTGCTGGGCCAAACCAGGCAAGTGCATGGTTCTCGGAGACATGAAACAGGGGTATATCATGACTCCTGTTTTTGATTTCATGAAAAGGCAGCTGGCTGAAAAACACGCCCAGAAAGAATTAAGCAGTTTTTAAGTGTTTTTTAAACAAGGAAATCTAAAACCGCAACTTTTATATACGCCGCTCTTGTTTTTCTTTAATAGCATTTTAAACAGCCGCTTTGTCCGAAAAGTCGCCATAAGGTCAAAATTCCTGATTAAAATAACAAAAAGCCCGTTGCACGGGGTTGTCCTATTGGCAAACTGAAGGTTTGACGATATTCCGGAAATGTTTGTCATTTCCGATACTTACGGGGGTGCAGGGCGATCTATAAGTTAATAAGAGAATTTTGAAGGCGACCAAAAAATCGACCAAAGGGAGATTTCGGACAAAACCTTAAACAGCAAAAGATATATAAAAGGCTGTAAAAGCATATAAAAAGATATAAAAAAGAAGGAATATTCCTTGTATTATAATATAAGTAATTAAAAAATATTTGAGGGTGATGAAATGACAATTGTAGGTTTTGCATTTAAAAAAGTGCTGGCAGAAAAGGAAAAACCAATAATAGGAAAGACAAGCATAAGCAACAATGTGAGCATAAAAGATGTAAAGGAATCAGACCTTAATGTCGGCCAGGACAAGGCGTCCCTGAAGTTTGAATTCGAATACACAAGTGCGTTTGAACCCGGAGTCGGGAAGATAAGCCTTGTCGGGGAATTGATGTACTTGGGAACCTCGGTGCAGGTCAAGGAAATACTTGATTATTGGAAGAAAAAGAAAACCCTGCCAAGCAATGTGATGATAGATGTAATCAATAATGTTCTCTACAAGTGCAATGTCGAGGCACTGCTGTTAAGCAGAGAGGTCAACCTGCCTCCGCCAATACAGCTTCCAAAGGCAACGCTCAGGCAGAGCCCCCAGAAAGAAAAAGAGGAAAAAAGTTCTTCAAAGAAAAAATAAAAGATGGCAGAAATAATCAAGCTAAAGATTGCAGAGTCAATCCAAGACGATGTAAACAAGGGAATAGTGAGGATAGACACCGCTTTCATGAGAGAGATAGGCATCAGGCCCGGCAACATTGTTGAAATCAAAGGCGCAAAGGCAACAGTTGGCATTGTTGACAGGGCGCTCCCAGGCGACCTCGGGCTCAACATCATCAGGATGGACGGCATTACGCGAAGAAATGCAAAGTCAGGAATCGGTGATTTTGTAGAGATACAAAAAGCAGACATTAAAGAGGCTAAAAAGGTTGTTCTCGGTCCTGACAGAAAAGGGGTGATAATGAATATTTCCCCAAGCCTTTTGAAGAGCGGATTATTTGGCAGGGCTGTGATGAAATCTGACATTGTTTCTCTGGGAGGCACCCGCAGAAGAAAAACAACAATGCAGCAGAATCCCTTGTTCGAAGAGATGTTTTCAATGCTTGATGACAATATGTTCGGGTTTGGCTGGGGCGACTTCAAATTTATTGTGGCAAGCACGATGCCCAAAGGCGGAGTTCTTATAACAGAGCAGACAGAGATAGTCTTTGATCCTGAGGCAACAGAAAGCATTCAGGACACTGACAAGGTTGTTGACACCTCTTATGAAGATATAGGCGGACTTGACGATGCAGTCAAAAAGGTAAGAGAGATGGTCGAGCTTCCTTTGAAGCATCCTGAAATCTTTGAAAGGCTCGGCATAGAGCCTCCGAAAGGAGTTTTGCTTCACGGCCCCCCAGGCACTGGAAAGACTCTGCTTGCAAAAGCAGTCGCCAACGAGACAGACTCTCATTTTATACTTATCAATGGACCGGAAATAATGAGCAAATACTACGGTGAAAGCGAGCAAAACCTCAGGAAGAAATTTGAAGAGGCTGAAAAAAAAGCGCCTTCGATAATTTTCATTGACGAGATTGATGCCATTGCCTCAAAAAGAGAGGAGAGCAAGGGAGAGGTTGAAAGAAGAGTTGTCGCCCAGCTTCTGGCAATAATGGACGGACTGAACAGCAGGGGAAAGGTTGTTGTGATGGCTGCAACAAACATACCGAACTCTCTTGACCCTGCGTTGAGAAGGCCGGGAAGATTTGACAGGGAGATAGAGATAGGAGTGCCTTCAATGGAAGGAAGGCTTAACATTCTAAAAATCCACACAAGACACATGCCTCTTACAAAAGATGTTAATCTCAAGAAAATCGCAGAGATAACCCACGGTTTTGTGGGCGCAGACCTTTCTTCGCTTGCAAAAGAAAGCGCCATGGTTGTGCTGAGAAGAATACTGCCGGACATTCATCTGCAGGGCGAGAAAGACGAGGAAATCCCAAAGGAAGTGCTTGAAAAATTATTTATCACGCAAAAAGATTTTTTTGACGCATTAAAGATGGTAAGGCCGAGCGCGATGAGGGAAGTGCTTGTCGAGGTTCCCAATGTAAGATGGTCAGACATTGGCGGGCTTGACGAGGTAAAGCAGGAACTCATAGAAGCTGTTGAATGGCCTTTGAAAAACAAGAATGCATTCAGAAGATTAGGAGTGAAGCCTCCAAAGGGGGTGCTTATTTACGGCCCGCCAGGCACTGGAAAAACAATGCTTGCAAAAGCAGTAGCCACAGAGTCAAAGGCAAACTTTATCCTTGTCAAAGGCCCTGAACTGCTGAGCAAATGGGTCGGAGAGAGCGAGAAAGCCGTCAGGAAGATATTTGAAAAGGCAAGGCAAACAGCTCCTACAATAATTTTCTTTGACGAGATAGATTCTCTGGCTCCGAAAAGAGGCGCACACTCAGGAGACTCTCATGTTACTGAAACAGTTGTCAACCAGCTGCTCACTGAGATGGACGGGCTGCAGGAATTGAACGATGTTGTCATAATCGCTGCGACAAACAGGCCGGACATTCTTGACTCGGCGCTTCTGAGGCCGGGAAGGTTTGACAGGATAGTTCTGACGCCTGTACCTAATGCAGAAATCAGGAAAGAGATATTCAAAGTGCACATGAGAAAGATGAAACTCGCCAACGATATTGATGTCGAGAAGCTTGTGGGCTTGACAGAAAACTATGTCGGAGCAGACATTGAGGCGGTATGCAGAGAGGCTGCAATGCTTGCCCTGCGTGAAGACATCAAGTCAAAGAATGTGAAGATGAAATACTTTGTAGATGCACTGAAGAAAGTAAGGCCCTCGACAAGCAAGGACATTGAAAAGGCCTATGAAGAGATAGAGCAGAATTTCAGAAAGGCAAAGGCGCACGAGATGAAAGACGACAGGCCGAGCTATTATGGATGAATTTATTACATAATTCGAGCTTGTTTATTTTCTTTATTCTTATATTTTGATATTTAGCGCCTTTTCAGAAGGATAAACCCCACAATCAATATTATGAATACTGTTCCCGCAATAACAAGGTACAATGCAGGGCTTTCTTTCTGACATGCAGCATTTATCTGCACAACGCTGTTTAGTCCAGCAATTGTTTTTGATTCTTTTGTTTTGAATGAAAATTTTATATTGCCTTCGTAAAGTCCGCATTTTAAAATACCGACTTCAAATGGTATTTTAATAAGTTCGCCGGGTTCAAGAACAAAACTCTTGTACTTATCCCTATCAAATTCCAGGATGATATTTTCTGTTTCTTTATTTTTTTTAAGATCAGTAAACCCCTGTTCTTCTATACTTACATTTATGCTTTCATTGCTTGGGTTAGATACTTGAAAATAAGATTCTGCTTTGCTTGATTCGCTTAAATTAACTTTCAAGCCAATCCTCGCAGTGTCAAGCCGGCCCATCGAAAATACTAAAGGAATAAATAGCAATAATATTGCGATTAGCATAAAAAATAAGACTGGTTTATGTTTTTTGTTCATTGTTAACCCCCATTTGCAAGTTTTTTTCAAAAAAAAATATTAAAAAATAAAATAATAAAAAAAATTGTTGTAAAGGATTAAAAAACTTTTCTGTTTATATTGCTGTTCCCTGGAATTCTATCTGGCCGCTGTCAAAATTTCCATAGCA
>JAZDFJ010000042.1:0-5960 GCA_043807995.1 Candidatus Woesearchaeota archaeon | reverse complement strand
ATCCTTTAGTTATTGCGCTTTCCATCACTGCAATGGTCGGCACAGGGATGTTCTTTGGCCCGGGCATTGCTGCATCTTATTCTGGAAATGCCTCTCTTCTCGCCTGGATATTCCTCTCCCTGGTCACAGTCTATGTTTCGCTGTGCTTTGGAGAGCTTGTCAGCAGGTACCCAAGTGCGGGAGGGGTTTACAGCTTTGCCAAAAAAGCATATGGAAGATTTTCATCATTCATTATCGGCTGGCTCACCTGGCTTGTCGGGAATATAACCACGTCTGTGCTTATTGTTGCAGCAACAGACTATCTTCTGCCTGGCTATGGAAGCCTTGTGAAAATAGGAGTTGCCCTTGCTCTTATATTAATACTGAACTATATAGGATTCAAGGGCATTGAAGCAAGCACTGTTGTGCTTGTGCTGTTTTCAATAATAATTGTCGGGATAATCGCTTCTATTATCGGGTTTGGAATCCCGCACATTAATGTTGCGAACTACAGCCCTTTTTTCACAAAAAATCCGTTTCTGATATTTGTCAGCTTATTCTTTATAATGGAAACTTTTTTTGGCTGGGAATCGGCCACATTTCTCGGCGAAGAAACAAAAAATCCCCAAAAAGTCATCCCGGTTTCCCTGCTTATCACAACAATCTTTGTGGCTGTTATGGGCATACTGCTTGCAGTAACCATGCTCGGAGTTATCCCCTGGCAAGCCCTGAGCCAGTCCAACACTCCGGTTTATCTTATTTCCGGCGTACTTTTTGGAGAGGGAAGCAGGACAATAATGGGCATCGGGATTTTTCTGGCGTTGATAGGGTCGGCAGCCGGCGGCGTAATATCCTCGCCAAGACTGTTGCTCGCGCTTGCAAGAGACAAGCTGTTTATAGAGCAGCTCTCTGAGATACATCCAAAAAACCGCACACCCTACAAGGCAATAATATTCCAGACAGTTGTTTCATGCATTGTTGTGGTAATGGCATTCGGCAAATACCTGACACTGCTGAGCATGCTGATTCCGATGGCGCTTCTCATGTATATTGCCGTGATATTATGCATCCCGGTGTTAAGGAAAAAACAGCCGGACATAAAAAGATATTTCAAAACGCCTTTTGGAACTGCAGGCCCGATTATTGTCTCTCTGTTTTACCTGGGAGTTGTTGTTGCGTGGCTGCTGATGACGCCCGGCTCATGGACTCTGTTCAAGCTGATTCTTTCATTCATATTCTTCGGAGTGCCTATCTATCTTTTGCTGACAGCATACTACGACCCTGACGCGATTGTGAAGATGAGCGCAGGACTTGCCAGATTCCATGTGCTGCTGGAAGATTTTCTGCTGCCAAAAAAAATAAGAAAAGAAATCACAGAACTGTTTGAAACAATCGAGAAAAAAAACATACTCGAATACGGCGCCGGAGTCGGGACACTGACAATGCATCTTGCGGAGCTTATAGGCCCAAAAGGAAAAATCACTGCAACAGACCTGAGCGAGAAAAATATCAGAATCCTGAAAAAACGCCTGGAAAAAAAAGGATTCAGCCAGGTGAAATTAATCCACGACCCGCATCATATCAGCAGGGTTCATCCTGATGTTGACTCTGTGGAGATGATATTCTCAATAGGGATGCTGAGCTATATGCAGGACGCCAATAAAATACTGAAAGAGATGAATGACCTTCTTCCTGAAGACGGAAAAATCTGTTTTGTTGAATACGTTGACTTTTTCAGGGTAATACCGAACATCGCATGGCTGTCGAGCGAGAAAAAGATAAAGGAAGAATTCAGAAAAGCAGGCTTTGCCGTGCATATCAAGAAGAAAAAAGGCCTGCTCTGGAACTACCTGTATATTTACGGCATAAAATCAAAGGAAGAAATCCCGTATATCTGAGTGCACCGGCCAGAAAAACAGCCGGAACTATTCTAGTGCAAGCCTGCTCCACGAGCACAACGGCAACATCGGGAAATTTTTATCCAAGGCTGCTGACCTATATCAGAAAACTTTAATTTTAGTATATTGATTGTTTAAAGTTTTCCGGGATATAGGCATTATTGTTCATACGAAAATTAGTGTTAATGCCTATACATTCGGAACAAAGCCTCTGCAAACAAAAACATTATTAAAGAATTGTGATTCCTGATTCTGTATGGGCGAAAAACTTGATTACCTGCAGGTGCTGAAGGCACTAGATGAGATCCCGTTTGGCGTCGGAAAAAAGCTTCTTATTGATTTTCTTCAGGGGATTTCAAATAATGAATCAATCAGGAACAACAGGCTCTACAAGTGCGCAGCATTCGGAAGCCTCGGATACGGAGACAGAGAGCTGGAAGAGGTTATAGACAACCTGATAACAAACGGCCTTATAAGAATTGTCGGGCTTAATGGCAACAAGTTTGCCAAGCTGCTCGAGCTAAGCCAGAAAGGGCGCGAGGAGCTGAAGAATCCCGCGCTTTACAAAAGGAAATTATGCTTTAATTTTAAAGAGGCGAAAACAGATATCACAGAAGAAGACAAGAAGGAATTTGAAAAATACAACGATTTCCTCCTGAAATACACTGACGAGCAGAAAAAAGCAATACTTTGCAGGAAAAAACAGGTTTTATGCATCGCAGGAGCAGGCTCTGGAAAAACAACTGTGCTGACCAAGCGGGCGGAATACGTTGTTAAACACTCGGATGTCGCCCCTGAAAAAGTCCTTGCAATAACCTTTACAAGAAAAGCAAGAAGGGAAATGGCTGAAAGGCTTGAAAAAGCAGGACAGATGGAAAAAGTAAGCGTAGAAACCTTTAACTCATTCTGCGAAAAGCTCCTGAAAAAACACAATGACTGCATTTATGAAAAGCCTGTAAGAGTGCTTGAATACAAGGACAGGATACACATGATTAACAATGCCCTCGAAGCGCTGAACCTAGATCTCAGAGAGGCGGTGGATATTTATTTCAGGGAGTCGCAGCAGAGGGGAAAAACAGACGAGCAATTAGCGAATATTTTCATAAACGACTGTTTTTTCATAAGGGACTATTTCAAGTTCAAACACAAGCCAATCAGCAGGGAATTTTTTGAAATTTCCGGAAGCCAGGAAAAGAGCGTCTCTCTTGTTCTCAGTGTGTGCAATTACATAGAGGCCTACATGACAAAGCACGGGCTAAGGGATTTTGCCGACCAGCTCATTGATACAATCCTGCTGTTTGAAAAACATCCCGAGCTGATACCGTGCTTTGAGCACATACTCGTAGATGAATACCAGGATGTCAATTCAACCCAGATAAAGCTCATTGAGCTGCTAAAGCCTGAAAATATTTTCGCAGTCGGCGACCCAAGGCAGTCAATCTATGGCTGGCGCGGCTCTGACATAAGATACATACTAAATTTCGAGGATAAATACCCCGAATGCGAAGTCATAACCCTTACAAAGAATTACAGGTCAACAAAACAAATTGTTACACTCATAAACGAGGCCATAAAAAGCATGGGGCTTCCTGACCTTGAAGGGGAGCGCAAGGAAAAATCAGACATAAGGCTGCTTGATTTCAGCTCCGAGTTTGCAGAATTCGAGTTTGTACTGCAGGCTATTATGTCGTCGCTGATTCCCCGCCATGAGATATTTGTGCTGGCAAGGACAAACAAGCAGCTGAACGACCTCTCCCAGATAATGAAGTCAAGAGGCATAAAGCACGTTGTAAGAAGCGATGAACTCGTCAAGAGCGTGATTGCAATGCAGGACGAAGTGATTCTCGCGACAATACACGCCATCAAGGGCCTGGAGGCTGAGATGGTTTTTGTGATAGGCTGCACTCCAATAAACTTCCCCTGCAAGGGAAGCGAGCATCCAGTCATAGAAATGGTCAAGGTTGAAGAGTATGACAAGGAGGAAGAGGAAAAAAGGCTTTTCTATGTTGCAATGAGCAGAGCCAAGAAAAACCTCTACCTTTCATATACAGGGAGCAAGCCGACATCTTTTATCACAGACAGCATGCTCGATATTCTTGAACATGATAAAGAAAAGCAAAGACCAAAGCATGAGAAAAGCGGCTTAAATGAGGATTTGAAAAGCGTGCAGGCAAGGCTTCAGAGCTGGCGAGCGAGGATGTGCAGGGAATTAGAAGTGCCGGCTTTCATGATAATGCACGACAGGACACTGATAGAGATTTCGCAGAAAATGCCTGCAAGCACAGAGGAGCTCGAAGAGATTCATGGATTGGGAGCGGTAAAAATTGCGAAATATGGCGAAGAAATTCTTGATATAGTGAATGGGAAATGAGATGCTATCCTTTACTCCCTGTATTCTTTATTCCCCGTATCCTTTACTCCCGGTATTCTTTTGTATTTGACAGGCTTCCCAGATAATCCATGTATTTCCTGTTGTAGCTCATCCATTTCCTGATTATCTGCCTGCCAAACAGCTTTGTGATAGACGGGATGAAAGAGGGAGTGCGCGCTCTTGCATAAAGCTTCTTAATCAATATCTGGAAAGTTCTTGCGAGAGTGTTGAGCGCATCATTCAGGGCATTGGCATATGAGTAAAAATCATTGAAGCACTCAATCATCCCTCTCTGCAGCTCGTCGGGAGTCATGTTTTTCGGCATTAACACAACATGAAGCGCATCATAAAGCTCCCAGTTTTTGTGCAAAAACCTGTTTTCCTGCTCGATTCTCCTGTAAAGTTCGGTGCCTGGAAGCGGTGTCAAGATGGTGTACTGCACAAAATCAATCCTGTTGTCTCTGCAGAATTTTGATGTGAGCCTGAATGTTTCTTTTGTATCTGAATCATTGCCTATTATAAACATGCCAAGAACCATTATGCCGTTATCGTGAAATACCTTTATTGAGCGTCTTATGTCATCAACACCCTGGGCTTTTTTCATTTCCTTGAGGCTCTGCGGGTTTACTGATTCAAATCCGATATAGACTGTTGCGCATCCGGCCTGTTTCATTTTTGCAACAAGTGCGGGTTTTTTTGTAACATCGGTCCTTACCTGGGTAGACCACCTTCTGTCAAAGCCTGAATTTTTCATCATGTCAAGCAGCCTATCTGTGTGCGTGGTGTTTGCTGCGAAATTGTCATCGACGATAAACACATCCCCTGTCTTATATCTTGACAGCTCCTCAATAATATTCTCAGCGCTTCTATGCCTGTAATCCCTGCCGAACATCTTGGTAACAGTGCAGAAATTGCAGTTAAAGGGGCAGCCTCTCGAAGTCATCACAGGCTTGGTTTTTATCCTGTGATTGTCTTTAACAAGCCCGAAGTCTGGAAAAGGCAGGATGTCAAGATTTTCAATTCTTTTTGCATAGATTTTTTTATCGCTGAATTTCCCTGACAAAACATCAACTATTATTCCCTCGGCCTCGCCGATAACAACCTGGTCAAAGTCATTTTCAACATCTTCAGGCATCATGCTTGCATGAATACCGCCGATTATTGACACTGAACTCTTGCCGATAGCGGCTCTTGCCATCTTATACTCTTTTGCTATCTCCTTTCCTCTCTGGACTGTTGCAGTAATGCAGCTGAGGCACAATATGTCGGCAGAGCTTAATTCTTCAGCAGATATTTTTCTTTGGGAAATGTTCTCATTAAAGACTGAGGCGTCAAAGCCGTTCTGGCTTGCTATTGTTGCAAGATAAACAGGGCCGAGAAGAGGGATTGTCATCGATCTTGAGAATACATTCGAGTGAGCTCCAGTTGGCTCTACAAAAATGACTTTTTTGTGATTGTTTAGCATCTTCGAAATCCCCAGCCATGAACCAAATTGCCCTGCGTTCCCGTAAGGGACGACCCCACGCGACGGGCTGGCATCAATAAAAGAAAGAATTTCGACCTTAGGATGCTAAACAAATTAACTTTTTTCATTTTCTTTTCACGCTCTTTTTATTCCTATTATTGGTGAAAAAGCTGATGGCAAAAAGGCTGAGCCCAAACACAACAAGAGACATTGGCCAGAGCTTTAGTGAAACAGTAAAAACAAGGAA
>JAZDFJ010000041.1:0-6693 GCA_043807995.1 Candidatus Woesearchaeota archaeon | reverse complement strand
CCCTATCTATCAGTTTCTGAGCTGAAAGGCGAAGACCCTTTTCTTTTTGTTTTTCCCTGTCAGCGCTCGCCTTTAGGCGAGCTATTGCCGCGCATGGCGCGGACTGGAACAGGAGAAATGCAATTCTGTAGATTATTTATTACTTTTAAGTAACAAAAATAGAAAAATTTATAAATTCCCGCTTTCTTATAACCAGCATGCCCACACTAGATGAGCTGGTTGAATACGGAACATTTTTCTTTAATAAGGTTATAGCCAGAGCTGTAGCTGCCGGCGCTTCTGCAGGAGAGTATGCAATGCCTGCAATTGAAGTTGTTCCTTTATCGAGAATCGATGATGAACGAAGAATTTCTCAAATTGAAAAACAACTTGAAGAAACTGAAGAGCATTTACGCGAAGAGGCATCCAAATCTGGAGATACAAACGGGATTTTAACTTCAGGAATAAAAAGTTCTGAATCATTAGAGCCTGCGGTAAAAGAGGAATTGAAAAGATTAAAAGCGAAACTTCCTATTGAAACTGGAGGAGCTTATACTCCTGAAACTGACATCATCAGAATAAATGAAATGTCTTTTGAAAATCCACAAAAGCTTTATGATACTCTTTCTCATGAGTTATTGCATGCAATTCGAGAAAGATTATTAGTCATTAAAGAGAGAGTATCGGGTTATACAGAACTAGAAAAATGGGCTTGTTCAGGAAGAAGAATCTTGCCTCAAGGAACCGCGGTTGTAGAACCTGAAGTTGTTGAATTTAATCCATTATTGTCTGGTATTATCATGCGTGATGTCTGTCTTGACCATCCAAAATATGGATCCATCGGGGCTAATGTTGATTGTGTATTTCCTAAAATGAGCGATTTGAGACAGTCACATTCATTTATTCAAGGCGACATAGATACAACAATTTTAGCTTGTTTTGGATTGTATCAGAAATGCGTTGCAGAAAGAAAAAAAACAGAAGAGCGAAGGCAGGAATTTACTCCAGAACATTCTAAAAATTATCAAAGATTGCTTGATTATATAAAACGAGTTAAAGCAAGCTTCCTCTATCTAAATGTTGTTTTGAGTTTTGCATCTCCTTCTGATTTCTCTTTTATGCTTGATTCTTGCGAAGATACAACTGGTTCGCTCTGGAGAAATTCCGAATGGAAAACTGCATATCTTGTTTTGTCAAAAAAAAACTCAGATCAAAATAAATACAAGTCCTATAATGTGGCAAAATTGGCAATCGGGGAGAATCAAGAGTGCCTTGCGCAAGAATGGCCAAGACTGTTGTTCTTGCCTGGTTCAGAGATAGAAGCCACATACATAGCGCCGATACGCGACCAGATAGAACAAATGAGACATCTTTCGCGTCTTCAAAAATTAAAATGTGCTATTTCCAGAAGGAGATTGCAGCGATTAATAAAGAGTTTACCGCAACAAGATGATTCAGAAGAAATTGATTTATTAATGAAAAGGGCAGATGATTTATTAAATAAATAAAATTTGATTAAACAACAATAAGAATTCTTTGCGCTTACGCGTCAACCATTTCTATTTCAATATTCAAGCCTTCTGGTAGTCGAAAATTGGAAATTTTCGGAACCATGCAGGTCTCAAATCAATTGTTTTTTAGAATTAGCTTACGCATCAACCATCTCGATCTCGATGTTGAGACCTTCTGGAATAGGCACTCTCATCACAAGCCTCAAAGCTCTCTCGTCAAGGCCCAAGTCAATAAGCCTTTTGTGCACCCTCATCTCAAAGCGGTCCCATGTTGCAGTGCCGTTGCCGCAAGGCCCTTTTCTTGTTGTGATCCTGAGCTTTTTAGTAGGAAGCGGTATCGGCCCTCTCATGACTACGCCGGTTTTCTCGGCAATCCCTTTGATATAGTCACAAGTCTGGTTGATCTTGTCAATGTCTGTGCTTGCCAGTTTGATTCTTGCTTTTTGCATTTTTTTTCTTCCTACTTCATGATAAGAGCTTAATTCATCATGGCTTTTGTTGAGTTAGTCTTTTTGAACATTTTTTTTAAACCATATAAAATATGAAAAAATAAAAAATTATTGTCCATCTTATTCCTTTTTCACAAGGTCAATGCACATTCCTGCTGCAACAGTTGATCCTGAATCCCTGATGGCAAACCTTGACATGTGCGGAATCTCTTTCTGTTTCTCTATGACCAATGGCTGCACAGGTTTTATCTTGACTATTGCTGCATCTCCGTTCTTGATAAAGTTCGGATTCTCTTCAAGAGTCTCTCCAGTTGCAGGGTTGAGCTTTCTCACAATCTGTGTGATCTGGCATGCAATCTGGGCTGTGTGTATGTGGAAAACAGGCGTGTACCCTACAGTTATAACGCTCGGATGGTTCAGCACAACAATCTGTGCTGTGAATTCCGATGCAACTGTTGGAACATTGTCTGATCTTCCGATAACATCTCCTCTTGCAATGTCCTTTTTCCCAAAGCCTCTGACATTCAGTCCGACATTGTCGCCTGGTATTGCCTGTTGCATCTGGGAGTGGTGCATCTCTATGCTCTTAACCTCTCCAGGAACTCCTTTGCCTTCTCTGCCTGGAACTGCAACAACCTTGTCACCGATTTTGATAATTCCTGTCTCGACTTTTCCTACAGGAACAACTCCTATGCCGGTGATGTTGTAAACATCCTGAATTGGAAGCCTCAAAGGAAGCTGTGTTGGCTTTTCAGGCTCTTTCAATGAGTTGATTGCCTCTAAAAGCGTGGTTCCCTTGTACCATGGCATGTTTGTTGTCTTCTTGACAATATCGTCTCCAAGCAAAGATGCGACTGCCACAAACGGGACATTCTCTATCTTGTAGCCGACTGTCTTTAGCAGCGCGGTTACTTCTTCCTTGACCTGGTTGAATCTTTTCTCGTCGTATTTTGCCATGTCCATCTTGTTGACTGCAACAATAAGCTGGCCTACTCCGAGTGTTCTTGCGAGGAAGACATGCTCTTTTGTCTGCGCCTGCACTCCGTCTCCGGGGTTTGCTGACACGACAAGCACTGCAGCATCTGCCTGGCTTGCTCCTGTAATCATGTTCTTGACAAAGTCCCTGTGTCCGGGCGCGTCAATTATTGTAAAGTAATAATTGTCTGTCTGGAACTCTTTGTGGGCGAGATCAATTGTGACTCCCCTTTCCCTCTCTTCTTTGAGATTGTCCATGACAAATGCAAATTCAAAGCCTGATTTTCCAAGCTCTTTTGCCTTTTCTGTCAGCTTTCTCATCTCCTGTTCGGGAATATTTCCAGAGTCGTACAAGAGTCTTCCAACTGTTGTTGATTTACCGTGGTCTACGTGACCAATAAATACAAGGTTTATGTGTGGTTTTTCTTTAGCCATTTAAAACCCTCCGATTTTCTTTTTTTCTTGAATAGGATTGTATTATATCAGGAATAACAATCCATTTATAAAGCTTACGTTCCTTTGGCCATGCCAGTTTCGTCGACACCGAGCCCTTTCCTTTCCCTGATTTGGGAGAGCACTCTTTTCTGCAGCTCTTCAGGAAGCCTCTCAAATGTCTGGTCAATCAGCGATGATGTTCCTCTTCCCTCTGTCGCGCTTCTCAGCTCAGAGCTTAAGCCAAACATCTCTGCAACTGGAAGCTTTGCCTTTACCTTGACCATTGTACCTTCCTGCTCCATCTCGAGAAGCTGTCCTCTTTTGTTGTTTATCAGCTTGCTCAATTCTCCTGTAAATGAGTCCGGAGCTTCAAACAGCAGAACCTGCATTGGCTCAAACACAGTCGGCCTTGCATTCATCATTGCAAGCCTTATTCCGTCCCTGACTGCAGGGTACATCTGGGCAGGCCCCCTGTGAATTGCATCTTCATGCACCTTGACATCGTCGAGTATTACCTTGACTTTTATGCATGGCTCTCTTGCAAGAGGCCCTGAGTTCATAACGTCTTCGAACATGTCAAGCACCATCTCTATGATCTCTCCGATATGCACGATTCCTTTTGTGTTGTCTATGAAAATATTCCCCTTGAAGACATCCTTCACTTTTCTCGTGGTCTTTGAATCCATGCCTGCTGTTTCCAGCTCCTGCCACAGGTTTTCATCCTTTTTCTTTACTCTTCCTTCGGGGATTTTTCCCTCTTTCACTGCAGCTCCAAGCTCCTCTTCCAGAGGCTCGACAAAGAAATAAAGCTTGTTGTGCTTGTTTGGGGACTTGCCCTCTGCAGCCTCCCTGTTTTTTGTCAGGCATGCCTCTCTGTAGACGACTATTGGCGGAGATGTCTGTACATCAACACCCTTTTCGCTTCTGATCCTGTTCTCTATGATTTCAAGATGGAGCTCTCCCATTCCGTGCATCAGGTGCTCTCCTGTTTCCTGATTGATCTCGATTTTTATCGATGGGTCCTCTTTGCCGACAGCGACGAGAACATCAATAAGCTTCGGAAGGTCGCTCGGCCTTTTTGCCTCGATAGCCTTTGTTATGACAGGCTCGAATATGTGAGTTATAGCCTCAAATGGCTCATCCTGCTCGTAGGTTATTGTCTCTCCGGGATAGGCGTTTTCCAATCCGCCGATTCCGACAATATTCCCTGCAGGCACCTCGCTTACAATCTCTTTTTTCGCCCCATTATATACATAGAGCTGCTGTATCCTTGTCGGAGTCTTTTGCTTGTTCATGTAAGCAGTGTCGCCTTTTCTGAGAGTGCCGGAGAAAAGCCTTCCTGCAGCTATCTCTCCTGCCTGGGGATCCACAACAACCTTGTTGATGCAGAAAGCTATCGGACCTGTCGGATCGCACTTCAGCAGCGACTTGCCGAGCGGGGATTCAGGCTCGCCATGCCATATCTTCGGAATCCTATAGGCCTGCGCCTGTACAGGGTTCGGGTGGTGCCTGATGACTGCATCAAGGATAACCTCGTGCAAAGGAGCCTTTTTGCTTAATTCCTTCCATGTGTCGCTTTCATAGGCTTCTATTATCTGCTTGAATGTGATGTTTTTCTTTTTCATGTAGTTGATGCTAAGCGCCCATTTGTGGAATGCCGAGCCAAAGCACACGCTTCCGTCCTGCACATTGACCTGCCATTTCTCCCCGAATTCTTTTTCTGCAATGTCCTTTATGAGCTTGTTGACATGCGTGATTATCTTGATAAATCTTTCCTGCATCGCCTCAGGCGTGAGCTTCAGCTCCTTGATCAGCCTGTCGGCTTTGTTGATAAAAAGTATGGGCTTTACTCTCTCTCTGAGAGCCTGCCTAAGCACTGTTTCTGTCTGCGGCATTATACCCTCTGAGGCGCAGCAGAGCACGATTGCTCCGTCCACAGCCCTCATAGCCCTTGTGACGTCTCCGCCAAAATCGACGTGGCCTGGAGTGTCGATAAGGTTGATTAGATATTCCTGATTTTCGCAATTGTGAACCATAGATACTGCAGCCGAATCAATTGTGATGCCTCTTTCCTGCTCGTCTGTGTGGAAGTCGAGGACGCATGCTTTTCCTGCCAGCTCCTCTGACATCATGCCTGCTCCTGCCAGCAGGTTGTCTGAAAATGTTGTTTTTCCATGGTCTATGTGGGCGCATATAGCTATGTTTCTTATGTGTTCAGGCTGTGTCATTATTATCTTGACCTTGTCAATCATCTTAGCCATTAATCATCACCTTTCTATTGTATTTTGTTTTTTGATTATTTTTGTTTTTTTGATTGTTTTTGTTTTTTTGATTATGATTTTTTCTTTTTGGTTTTTTTCTGTTGTATTGTTTTGCCTTGCAAAATTTTCAGTAAATGCGCGTCTTATCGTCTTATGGGTGTATCACTTTCCAGTCATGCTTTTCATAGTCATGCATCTCTTCCTTTTTGAACCAGACTTTGATCTCCCTTTCAGCCTCTGCTTTTGTTCCGGAGGCATGGACTAGATTTTTGAGTGTTCTCTTCCTTGCGTCTCCGATGGCGTATGATTCAACGGAAAAATCTCCTCTTATCGTCCCAGAGACAGCCTGTCTCGGCTCTGTGTGCCCGACTATCTTTCTTCCTATCTCGACTGCATGGTAGCCTTCGAATATTATTGCAATTATAGGCGCGCCTGCAAGCCCGCTGATGTTCCAGTTTCTTATCCTGCATCCTATTTGCTTCGCAGTCTCTGTATAGGGCTTTCCTGTTTTTTTCCAGTGCTCTATTGTCCTTTCTCCTGTTTCTGTAATCATCCGCTCGTCGTCGGCATAATGCCCGGAAAGCTCTTCCTGCGAGGGCAGTATCATCTTGATTCCTGCAATCCTGAACCCTCTCTGCTCGAACCTCTTGATTATCTCGCCGGCAAGTCCGCGCTGGAGAGCATCATGCTTTACGAGTGTTCTTTCAAGCAAGATTTCACCTTTTATTCTTCCTGCTCTTCAGCATATGCTGTTTCTTCTGCAGATTCCTCTGCTGCCCTTTTCTTTTTTCCTGCTTTTCTCTGTTTCTTGTCTTCCTTAGGCTCTTTTGTTTTCACTCCCTCTCTCTTTATCATGTGAGCCTCTTCTGTCCACTTTGTCTCTCTTGCTTTTCTGTGCAGCTTCAGGAGGTTTTTCTCGCATTTGGTCGAGCAGAAATAAAAGACTTTGCCGTCTTTTTTTATGTATATTTTTCCTGTTCCGCGTGCGATTTCATTTTTGCAAAAAGTGCATTTCATGTGATTCACCTTTTTAGGATTTTCCTCTTCCGCCTTTGTTTAATGGTCTTGCTTCTATTTCTGTTT
>JAZDFJ010000040.1:0-3654 GCA_043807995.1 Candidatus Woesearchaeota archaeon | reverse complement strand
CATATTCAAGCTCTGCTTTCACGTCTTCTCTGCTAAGCAGATTTGCAGGTTCCCTGTTAACAATGTTGATGTTCATTTTCCAAATTCCTCTGTATTATTTTGATTTTAATGGGTCTTTTTGTATATTTCAGTTTTATATTTTTGTATAATAAATTTTTATATTTTATCTTGGCTTATTGTATTTTTAATTATCTTTTTTATAGCGTATTGTTAACTATCAGCGCACTTTTATCGCGTATTCCCCCTCTTTTTCAACACTCATTTCCTTGGCAATTCTTGAATTTTCAATATTCAGAAAGTGTATTCTTCCGTTCCACAAGTTGGTGAACTGCGCTGGGTTGTTGAGATGGCAGTCTGGCCTGCTAAAAGGGCATTTCGCCTGTTCATCTTCGATAAATAATCTGCATTTTTTGCAAACCTTTTTTTTCATGAATATCAGCTCCGGTTATTGATTATCATCATTATTATTGATTATTCTTTCCTTTTTCCTTTTTTGGCGCCTTTCCTGCTGGTCTCACAGCAGGCTTTCCACCGCCTTTAATGTCCTCTTCAATCCACTCTTCCTTGCCAAGCCCTGCCTGCCTCATTGTAAGGCCGAGTTTGGGGTTTGCAACATCCTTGTAAGAGACTGCAATCACTCTTGCCTTGCACTTGTCCCCTACTTTAAGGGCTCTTTTTGAGTCTTTGCCCTGCAAAGCCTTGTCTTTGCTGAAAGAGACAAAGTCGTTCATTGTCTGGCTTATGTGAATCATTCCGTCAACAGGCCCGACATTTATGAAAGCGCCGAAATCAGCGATATCCTTGATTTTTCCGTGCACAACTTCCTGAAGCTCAGGCTCGAATGTTATGATTGTGAATATTGTTTTGTAATAGGCAGCGCCGTCTCCGGGTATAATAACCCCCTCGTCAACTGTTTGCACATCTGAAACATCTATGACTATGCCCAGGTTTTTTGAGATAAAACCGCCGAATCTCTGCTTTATCTCCTGTACAAGCGCCAGGCCGAGCTCTTCTCCAAACCTGTCAGGTGAAACCCTGATGTGGTCCTCTACTTTTACCTTGTAAAACATGTTTTCAAATCTCCATTTTTTTGCAGTGCTGTTTTATTTATAAATTAATCGACAGCAAGATATTTTTTCTGCTTTAAAGTGATAGTTCTGATTTTTTTTTCTTTCAGGCGCTGCTTTAACAGCTTGTCCTGCGTTGCAACAACATCTTCAGAAGATGCGGTCTCTAAAATTGCATCATCATTATGTTTTAAATGGGAACCACGGACTATTTTTAAGTTTTTTTGTTTTTCAAACGCGTTTTCAGCTTTTAAAAGCCTGCTTAAGGGGTTTTTGGGCCTTTCAAACCTGCTTTTCACCAGTTCAAGGCCGAGTTTTGCAGCAAGCCTCTCTTTCTGGGCACTGCTTTGCGATAATTTCTCAAGCTCAGCCATTGTTCCTTCAGTAATGCAGAGTTCATAGGGGAAATTGACCACTCTTTCAATCTCTGAAAAGATATCTACATGGAACTGGTATGGTATCAGGAGAAAATTCGTGTCAAGGATTACCTTGATTGTTGTTGCTTTTTTTGCATTTGCCATGTTCTCTGTTGCCATTGCCGTATTGTTTCCAGTGATAGCTTGCTTTACAGCTAGCTCTCATGCTTTTTCTTTTGATTTCTTTTGAACAAGAAAATATCCGCTGAATCTTGAACAGACAGAGGAGGTTATTATGCTGTAAAGTATCGCAAGCAGTGCAATGTTCAGCAGGTCATCCAGCCCTGCGAACTGCGCAGCTGAAGCAAATACAAGCACTGTTGTTGCAGTTGCTATGCCTTTCGGAGACTCCAAAGTCATGAATATCTTTTCCTTGACAGTGTTTTTTGGAAAGGCAAGGTGGCATGCCAGCATTCTTGAGGCAAGATACACGATAAATATTGCCAGTGATTTTATGAAAAAGATGTGATTGAATGATATCTTTATTACCAGGCCGACCATGATAAAAACAAGTATCGAGAGAAAATCAGAGAGCAGGGTGCTGAATCCCTCAAGTTCGGTCTTTTCCTTAACAAAGCTGTTGCCAAAAAACACGCCCAATGCCGTTACAGCGAGTATTCCGCTGCCGTGAAGGTTTTCTGCAATCACATAAGTCAACAGTGCTGCCCCTATGATTCCGAGCTGTGCAAGGTTTTTGTGGAAAGTCGTCAAATATGTTCTTTTGAGGAGCTTAAACACAACTATGCCTATGAATATCCCGCTTCCTAATCCGATAATTATCTGCTGCAGAAAACTGCTCAGCTGAAAGACAAAGCTGAAATCAGCCGTGAGCTTCTGCATGGTGTTCAGAAGCATCACGCTCAGCAGCACTATAAAAGGAGTGTCTATCAATGATTCAATCTCGAGGATCTTTATCAGCCCGCTCTCCTTGTTCTGGAGCATCGGCATAATGACCTCCGAGGCTGTCGCTGTCAGTGTCACCCCTAAAAGTATGCCGATGAAAATTGCGTGCTCCCTGAACAGCAGCATGCAGGCAAGAGTCACTGCTGTTGTGTTGAATATGAGAAGAATAAAAAAAAGCTTTAATGACTTCATTGAAAAGGCATCGAAATCCTTTAGCTTGAGCATTGAACTCCCCTGAAAGACTATGAGAACAATAGCAAATATGCCTATTGTAATGATAAAGCTCTGGGGGAAATAAATCAGAGGGTTTCCTTTGTAGGTCAGGTTTCCGAAAATAATGCCCAGAATTATGAGAAAGAAAATGTTTGGCAGGCCGACCTTTCTTGATAGCACAGAAACAAAAAGGCCTGCAACAAAGATAACTGCAATGAATGTAAGATAGACGAGCTCCATTGTTTAATATTTGAAAAGAGCATTTATTAATATTTCGGAAATATTCTATTTCCGAGACCTCTTCGAGGTTTGCGGAAATGCCTTGCATTTCCGAGACTTCTCTGAAGTTTGCGGAATTTTCATTCCGGAACCTCTCCAAGGTTTCGGAAATGCTTTGCATTTCCGAGACCTATCCTAGGTTTACGGAAATGTTCTATTTTCGAGACCTCTTCTAGGTTTGCGGAAATATTCTATTTCCGAGATTTCTCTGCGGTTTGCGGAATTTTCATTCCGAGACTTCTTTGGGGTTTGCGGAATTAATGTTGTTGACCAGAGCAAAGACTAGTGAAATTTAGCAAAATATTAAAACACGCGGTTGTTTTACAGAGCCATGAAGCAAACCGGCATGGATAAACTGCTTGATGAAATCAGAAAGGAAAACAAGCCCTCTGCAGGGCAGGAAAAGGTTGTTGATGATTTTGTCAGAAAAATCAATGCTCTTCTGAAGAAAAACAGGCTGAAGGCAGCCTGCATCAAGGGTGGGAGTTTTGCAAAGGACACATTTCTCAAGGATGACTTTGATGTTGACTTGTTTGTGAAATTCAGCAGAAGTTACAAAGACAGTGAGCTCTCGTCTCTTCTCGGAAAAGCGATAAAATCATTGAAGCCAGAAAAGATCCACGGCTCAAGGGATTACTATCAGCTGCTGCACAAAAAACTCTTCTTTGAGATAGTCCCTGTATATGAAATAAAGAATCCTGGCGAGGCTGTCAATGTTACAGATGCGAGCCCGCTGCATGTGGCTTTTGTAAATAAGCATCTTAAAAAAAATCCAA
>JAZDFJ010000039.1:0-3734 GCA_043807995.1 Candidatus Woesearchaeota archaeon | reverse complement strand
TGGCGAATTTTCTCAATATCTACATTTAAAATTTAAAGGCTCTCTTGTGAAAACCGGGGTTAGAGTCAAGAAAGGGCAGCCAATTGCATTGAGCGGCAATACAGGGTTCACAACTGCCCCTCATTTGCATTTTATTGTTTTCAGGCTTAATAACACAGAGATTGGATGGGAATCTTTGAAAGTCAGATTTAACAAAAGGGTTTTTGTTGACAGGTCAGATGGGCCGATTCCCAGAAAGTTTGATAAAACTATGAAAGAGCTGAAAAGAATAAGAAAGTCAACAAAATAATACTATTTCTGCCTTCATATCCCGAATGCCCTTTCAAATTCCTTGACTTCGCGGAACTTTTCTATGAAATTGAATCCTTTCTCTGAAAGAACAAACAGCTCTCCGCCTTTTTTGCTCTGGGTCCTCTCTATAAACCCTTTTTCAATAAGCTCGTCAAGATATGTCTTAAGAAGAGAATGGGAAAGGTTTGCCTTGTACATCAGATGAGTTGGCTTTATAGAGCCTCCTTTATCCTGGATAGACACAAGCATATCATTTATTATGTCTGTACGGCTTCTTTTTCTTGCCATGTTTGAATACCAGTAACAGCGTTATGAGCAGCATTAAAAACCCTATGAGCTGTATTATCTCTGCAGCCACATAGATTATGCTGCTGAGCTTTTCAAATATGAATGCTACCTGGCTTATCGCCAATAATATAAATCCAATAAGCAGGTATTTAGTGCTTGAATTCCTGTTGTTTAAATAGTTTTGCTGATATCTGATGATTATAAGGACAATGAGAAAGAAAGATACAAGGTGGAATATGTAATACAGCTGGTTTGTGAAGTATGTCAGCACTGCTATCAGGAATACTGCAAGGGCTATGTTGCTTTTTTTGGATTCATTGCTTATGGTTGCGAATACCCCGTAGAGTCCCCAAAGCATAAACATGTGGTAGACCAGAAAGCCTAGCAGGAACAGGAACATTGAGGCCTGGGAAGTCTGCTGCACGATTATGACATTCTTTATCTGCTGTACAATCTCGTACTTGTGGTAGTATAATGTGAAATTAGTTGTGATCTTTGCAATTATTGAGATTGCAATAAGCACAAATGAGATCCCGAAAAAGAGGTGTTTTTTATTGGTCTTGCCTAAAAGGCTGTAATTCTTTATGCTGACAAAACCTATAAGAAGAAGGACTATGACTGCAACTATGTCGATAATAATGTCTTTGCCGAAAAACCAGTTCGGGCTGTACACTAATTCATGAACCATTGCCAAATAACAAAAAACCCTGTTTTTAAATATTGTGCAAAATGATTCTATACAAAGATTCTTTACAGAGGTTGCAGATTATTTATAAACCTGCTTTTGCATATATGTTTTTAGAGGCGAGATGAGACAAAACAAAAACAGGCTGGAACACAGCAAAAATAAACAAACATTGTGAGGTGTGAGCATGATGGTAAATATGTGCGAATTGTGTGATGATTTCGAATTTGGCGGCGGAACAGAGGAAAACGAATCAGGCGAGTTCGAAAACCAGGATTTTGATTCATTTTCAATAGACAACTACAGAACAACCCTTGACCTTGAGGACTATGAGGTTGAATATCTTGAGCTGATGAGGGTTAAGAGAATGCTTGGCAGGCATTGGATAAAGGATTACCAAAACTAAAGCCAGGCAGAATGGTTAATCGATTATTGTCATAAGGCGTTTAACACCGCGCCTTGAAACACCTACCTACCCGTTGTTTAACACACCCTGACTAAACAAAGCTTTTCAACATAAGGCTTTGCCTGAAAGTGGCCCCCAGCGAACCTTGTTTGTTAACCGGCGTTTGCGATTAAATCGGCAGACAATCGATAACATAAGCAAGGTGAGCGCGCCACGTTTTTTTTTGAAGGCAAAGCCTGTTGACTGTGCTGAATGCCAATCAGTGCAGCCTTTCTTTGAGCTTTGTCTGAAATCGTTCTGGTTAGCAGCTTAAAAACTTCAGACTTCTTTTCGTGAAAGCTCTGCACCCCCGATAAGACGCACCTTTACGTGAAATTCCTTTGGAATTTCTCGTTCCAAGAACTGAAGGTTCTTGTCTCACTAAATCCTGTGGATTTAGTTGTTCCAAAAACCCGCGGTTTTTGTTATCAATGCAAGCTAGTGCAACATAAAACTAGGTTTTAGTTGCACGAACAATGTGGATGCTCTTCCATTCAGGGGACTTCAATACGCAGTATTGAATGTCGCCTAGCTCGGTCAAACCTGATAAGGGTTGGGGGACGCCCCCGCGCAACGAGCAAGATAGTGAATATCGAGAAGTTTTTACTTGAGGCTGCTAACCTTCGCTCAAGACAAAGCCCTTTCTTTGAAAAGCTTTATATATCTCTCTTTTCTTTTATTTTTTAGCATGGAATACAGAGAGCATATTGCGTCGGTTCTTGAAAAAGAGACAAAGCTTGGAAAAGAGCAGATACTCGGCTGTCTGGAGCAGCCCAAAGATGTTTCTCTCGGAGACTACGCCTTCCCCTGCTTTGCGCTTTCAAAGAAATTCAGAAAATCCCCTGCAGAGATCTCCTCTGACCTTTCACTAAAGATAAAGCCTGACAGGGTTATTGCAAAAATTGAAAGCAAAGGGCCTTACCTGAACTTTTTCATTGCAAAAGGCGATTTTGCAGAATCTGTTCTTAAGAGCATTTTTTCGCAGAAAGGCGATTACGGAAAAGGACCGAAAAAGACAGATAGAGTGATGGTTGAATACTCCCAGCCAAACACCCACAAGGCGTTTCACGTCGGGCATTTGAGAGGCACTTCAATAGGCGAGAGCCTTTCAAGAATACTGAAATTTTCAGGATACAAGGTTGTGCAGGCAAACTACATGGGTGATACAGGAGCGCATGTTGCAAAATGGCTCTGGTGCTATATGAAATTCCACAAAGGCGAGAGGCCTCCGAAGGAGAATGCCGAGAAATGGATAGCTTCTATTTATGTCGAAGCAGTGGGCAAGACAACAGAAGATACCCAGAAAGAGATTGACGAGGTGAACTACAAGCTTGAGAATAATCTTGACAAGGAGCTGAAAAAGCTCTGGCAGGAATCAAGAAAATGGAGTCTTGACTGTTTTGACCTGATCTATAAGGAGCTTGACGCCCATTTTGATGCCCTCTTTTTCGAGGGAGAGCTTGACAAGAGAGCCAAGGAGATATCAGAAAGCCTTATTGCGAAAAAGATTGTAGAGGTCAGCGACGGAGCGACAATAATCGACCTGAAGAAATACAATTTAGGAGTGTGGGTGCTTCTCAGAAAAGACGGCACAGTATTATATTCTGCAAAAGACCTTGCGCTCGCAGAAAGAAAATTCACTGAATTCAAGATTGACAAAAGCATTTATGTTGTCGGTGCTGCCCAGTCAATGCATCTGAGCCAGCTTTTCAAGACTCTTGAGCTGATGGGCTTTAAGAACGCTGAAAAATGCCATCATCTTTCATTTCTTGAAGTCAGGCTGCCGACAGGCAAGATGTCCTCAAGAACAGGGCAGAATATTCTCTATTCAGACCTTAAGCATGAGCTGCTCGGGAAATTAAAAGAAGAGGTTGACAAAAGGCATCCTGATTGGGATGAAAAAAGAAAAGAATCTTCTGTGCAGAGCATTTTCTCAGCTGCAATAAAGTTTGACATGCTTTTGCAGGACTATAACAGGGTGATTGTTTTTGACATAGCCAGAGCAATGGACTTTGAGGGAGAGAC
>JAZDFJ010000038.1:0-7205 GCA_043807995.1 Candidatus Woesearchaeota archaeon | reverse complement strand
GGCCAGGGCTGGAGCTGACAGCAATGACATCAATATCTTTCATGGAATATTTTCCCAGGGCTTTTTTCAGGATTGCATCACAGATTTCAACATGGTGGTCAGCAACCTTTGAAGGTATCATGCCACCTGATTCAGTGCGGTAGAGCTGCCTCTCATTGCTGATTATTTTTTCATTGTCAAGTATGCTGCACCCGAATGTGTGCGCTGTTGTTTCAATGCCAAGCACTATCATGCTTTGAAGAATGTCAGTCTCTTTTTTATTATTGTGTTTTTGCACATTTTTTTCCTAAAAAAAACGAGGAAGGCTATCGGAAACAATGTTTCCGCAACCACCTTCCTCGCTTATTTGCTGCGGGAGGAGGGATTTGAACCCACGAACCCACTAAGGGACTAGATTCCTCATTAATGGACGATGCGCCTAATCATCGCATTTGCTCATCACTCAATTTCTTGAGTCTAGCGCATTTGACCGCTTTGCTACCCCCGCATAATACAAACCTTTACCAAAAAGTGGATGCCTGTGGCCTTATGTTTTGGGAGTGAAAAGCCATTTATAAAGAATTTGATTTTTTCATGATTGAAACTAAAATCAAAAAGCATCTGTAACTTCTCTGTTTGCTTTTCCTCACACAATCCTGCTCAGCACAACCTCTATCGCAATAAAGAAAGCGTAGAACAACAGCAGGCATATGCCTTCCTTTTTTGAAAGGGTTTTGCCTGTGGTGATAAAGAGCACTGTCAGTATGCCTGCTATGAACATCGCGATTCCTGTCACATAGATTATTAGCGGGTCGAAAAAGAAAGGCTTTATGATTGCGGTTATCCCGAGTATAATAGTAACATCCATTATCACGGTGCCGAGGATATCGCCCAGCGCAAGTTCGTCGTGGCTGTTCTTGACTGCCTTTATGGAGAAAAACAGCTCGGGCAGGCAGGTTCCTATGGAGACTATTGTCAGGCCGATTAGGATCGGAGGCAGATGTATGTCTTTTGCAAAACCAACGCCGAATTCTATGGCATAGTTCGCGCTTATCGCAAGTGCGGCAAGGCTCAGCACAAGAAGCCCGATATTTTTGAACAAATGCCTGGCTTTTATGCCTTCGAATTTTTTCCTGAACATCTTAGACTCTATGGATAGGCTGAAGAAAAAATAAAGCCCTGCTGTCACCAAAAGAATCCCCTCAATTCTTGAGAATTGGCCATCCATTCCTAAAAGCACTGGGAAGAGAAGCAGGGCAAGATAGAAAAAGTCTTTTTTCAGTATTTCGCTTTTTACAGTTATTCCTTTGCCTGAGACAAGTGCCACTATTCCAAACACCAATGCAAGGTCTGCAACATTTGAGCCCAGGAGGGTTCCAAGCCCGAATTCAGGCACACCTCTTATCGCTGAAATCACAGCGATTGTTCCTTCAGGAAATGCTGAGATAACTGCAACTATGAAAAAGCTCACAATAAATTCAGAGAGATGGAACATCCTCGCCAGTTTTGACGAATATTTTGTGGCGTAGTTTGCGCTTTTTATAAGGACTGTCAGGAATGCTAAAAACAGGCACAGGTTTAATAAAATCATTTTTCTCGCACTTTTTTTTGTTTTCTTTTTGTTATTCAGGCCCGATTCTGAAAGTTTAAAAAGTTATCGCAACTTTTCAAGTTGGCTTCAAGCCAGATTGAAGTCTAAACAATATTTATATAGATGCTATGCCTTTCGGTTCATATGAACAAAAAACTATTGACATTCGGAATCGCACTTTTAATGATTGCCCTTGTGGCTGCAACAGCAGTATTGTTTATTTTTCCATACAATCCGGTCCATCCCCCTGTTGTGGATGACTCTGGCTCAACAAGCCAGGGAATTCAAGAGGTTGTTGATGCCAACAACAGGTTTGCCTTTGAGCTTTATTCTGAAATCGCAAAGTCAGAAAAAGGGAATTTGTTTTATTCTCCTTACAGCATTTCTGCTGCCCTGGCAATGACTTATGAGGGCGCAAAAGGACAAACTGCAGATGAGATGAAATCTGTTTTTCACTTCCCGGAGACTGCTGTATTAAGGCCGAATTTCGCTGCAATCTACAATGATATTAATGATGCAAACGGCGAATATGAATTAAAGACAGGCAATGCCCTGTGGGTGCAGCAGGATTATCCTTTTCTTAAAGACTATCTGAATACTGTCGAGAATTATTACGGCGGAAAAACGGCCAATCTCGATTTTATCGGCGAGACAGAAAAGTCGAGAGAGACAATCAACAGCTTTATTGAAGAGCAGACAAACGGCAAGATTAAGGATTTAATCTCTTCCCTTGACCCGATGACAAGGCTTGTTTTAACAAATGCAATTTATTTCAAGGGAACCTGGGAATGGGAGTTTGACAAATCAGACACTAGGGAGCAGGATTTCTGGATAACCTCTGCCAACGCGGTGAAAGTCCAGATGATGTTTATGGATCCTGAAAAGGCAAAATTCAATTACGCCGACCTTGATAATCTGCAGATTTTAGAGTTGCCTTACAAAGGCGACAAGCTCTCGATGCTGATTATCCTTCCAAAACAGGGAGAGGATTATGATCTTGGAACAGGAGAGAAAATTGTCTATGATTATTCGCTTGAAGACATTGAATTATCCAATGAAAAGCTTAGCGAGTATAAAGCCCAGATGTCAGAGACGAAGCTGAGCTCTATATCAATCCCAAAATTTGAATTTGACACCAAGTATTCTTCCATGGGAGATACTTTGAAAGCTTTAGGAATGCCGTCAGCATTCAATCCCGGCTCTGCAGATTTCTCAGGAATGACTGGCAAACAAGATCTTTTTATCAGCCAGGTGATACACCAGGCTTATGTCAAGGTTGACGAGAAGGGAACAGAGGCTGCTGCAGCAACTGCTGTGAAAATGACTGCAACCAGCGCCATGCAGCCGAATGTATTCAAGGCAGACCATCCTTTCATCTTTATAATCCAGGAAAAAGAGACAGGAAACATATTGTTCATCGGAAGGGTTGTTGACCCGGCACAGTAATTTTTTTCTGTTTCTTTGTTTTTCTGCAAGAATCACAATATACTAATAGGATGTGATGTTTTATACAATTGTAGAATTTTAAGGTGGACAGCGATTCAAGCCTCCCGTACTTAAGTACAGTACCGCTTGAAACGTGGGCTTGCTTGACTTCTGTGTTCGAAATGGGAACAGGTAGGACCAAGCCGCTATGACCGTCCAATACATGGGAGTCTAGAATTATTTTTAAATGTTGTCTTTTTTGCCTCTAAAAACGCTTAATAGCCTATTCTGACTTGATAAGCTTGTATTTCTTTAAAATCTCTGTGTAGCGCTTGAAATCGTCTGACTCCTTGAAAAGGGTTTTCTTCAGCGGCGGCAGCTCTTCAATCCATCTGTGGCTTATCTTTATAAGCTCTATAATCTCAGGGTCTAGTCCCGGAGTTTCTTCTCCGCCTTCAAACTCCTCTTCTTCAGCATCTTTTTTCTTAAAATTGATAAGATACCTGAGCTTTTGCAGGAGTCCTTCTTTCTCCTCTTCAATCAGCTCTTTCTCTTCCTCGATAATTTCTTCTCTTTCTTTTATCTCTTTAGCCTCTTCTTCAAGCTCTTCAATATCCTCAAATTCTTCAGGTTCCGAAGCCATTTTCTCCTCCTTTCTTAAGAATCCGAATATCTTGTCCCAGAATGGTTTGCTGTATCTTACCCCAACATCCGTATCTTCTATATTCGGCTGCTCAGGCTCTTCCCTGTTTTTTCTCTGGCTCGCAAGATCTTTCATTATGTCATCTCCATCGATTTTTTGCCTTTGGGCAATATACTTTCCAAGATCCTTGTTGAATTCAAGCTTGTCGATATAAACCACCCTTTTCCCTCTGAAGCGCCAGTGGTTATATTTAAAACTTTTGTTATATCCCGGAAGACCTATCGGGTATATATTAAAAACTCAAGTCTTCCGTTATAAAACCGAAAACAGAAAAATTCTCTTATAATTCTTATGGTCATTGGTGTGCTTAAGCGATAATCATCAGGGCAACAGAAATAGCAGATGCAACCAGCTGCGCAATCCAGTCTTTTCTATGAGAATGGACATCAAATGATAGCCTGCTTATGGGCCACAAAGGGGTTTTTTCATAGCTCATCACATAATCAAGGATAAGATGCCCTGTAAAAAACACAAAAGGAACCCAGGAATCGAGCAGGATGCAGAGCGGGATAACCCAGATATAAGAAAACGGCTCCTGAATGCTTGTCCTGAAATGCCAGTGATGCACAACATGCCATCCATTTTTTCTGATATACTCTGGCAGTCTTATCAGATGGTCTATGTCTACAAGCACTCCAAAAATAAATGCAAGCATGATCTCATAATTAGTGGTAATGTTGAACACTTTAATAAGGCCTATTGTAAACAATACATGAACAATGAACCACATGATTTTTTTATGCTTGAGCCTATTAAAAATTTTTCGGCAGTAAAAATTTACTTTATAGTGGCAAACCTCTATTTTGGGAAAACGAAAAGTATATAAACTCCTCGTGAGAGTGAATAATAAGGTTCATCAACTATAAAAATTTCGAGGTGGATTATAATGTTGAAAATGAAGAGAGTCACCGAAACCTACGATATGAGAGTTTTCACAGATTCCGGCGAGTATTTCGGAGATATTGAAGAGGCGATACTCACTAACACCAAGGTTTTTGGCTGGAGAGTAAGGGCAACAAAGAACTCATTTTTAAACAAGGTTCTCGGCTCTGCAAAAGGAGTGATTGTTCCTCATCAGCTCATAAAAAGCGTAGGCGACATAATGATTATAAACAAAGTGGCTATTCCTTCTATAACAGGGGAGGAAGAGTAATTTTTTTCTAATTTTTTCCTAAACCTTTTTAAACAATCTTTGCTTTTCTTAAGTTTATGAACAACAAGACAGTTTATGTTCTTGCAGGCCTGTTCTTCCTGATAGCTGTGGCTTTAAAGCTCTTTCTGGCCTTTAGCACAGATTCCTTTTCCTATGACGGCTATAATGTCATAAGGCAGGCAGATTCGATAGTGGAGTCTGCCAAGCCGCTCTATCATGACTCTTTGAGCTACGGCGGCAGAAACAACCTGTTTTCGCCGCTTTATTTTTACATTCTTGCAGCGTTTTCCTTTTTGTTCAACACAATGCTTGTTGTAAAGATTCTGCCTGCAATTTTCAGCTCTTCAATAGTGCTTGTAATATATGCCTTTGCTGAAAGGCTTACAAAAAACAAGCCCCTGTCTCTTGCATTTTCATTTCTCTCGATATTTATCCCTGTTTTTTTCACAGAAACACTATTCTCAGGGTCTGTGTATTCCCTGGCAATACCCCTTGTGCTGCTCTGCATTTTCCTGTTTGCAAGATCTGACAAGTTCAAGCTTGAAAAACTGTCTCTTTTTGCAGTTATCCTGCTGATACTTATTCATCCATCGTCAATTGTGCTGCTGCTGGGTTTTGTATTCTACATAGCGCTCTCCAAATTCTTCGGTTCAAGCCCTGAAAGAAGAGAGGTCGAGGTTGTGCTGTTTTCGATTTTTTTCTATGCGTGGTTTTATTTTATAATATACAAGAATGCACTGCTTTCCCACGGGTTCAGGGTGATATGGCATAACCTGCCTCTGAAGCTGATCACAAGCTATTTTGTGCACATAAACGTTATCGAAATAATGACGTATCTCGGTCTGCTTGTATCGCTTCTGGCTGTTTTCAGCATATACCACTCTGTGTTTGTCATAAAAAGAAAAAATCTTTTGCTTGTCACAGCCACAATAATCGCCTGTGTGCTCCTGCTGCTGTTCAGGCTGATGTCTCTTAAAGAAGGCCTGATGTATCTTGCAACCCTTTTTATGATACATGCCGCGCATGCTGTGAAATTAATTTTTGATTATCTTAAAAAAACAAAGCTGTCGAGATTGGCAGTGCCTGTTGTGTGCATTATTCTCCTGCTTGCATTTGTGAATCTCTCTGCTTCACTGTATACGTCTTTCAATATAAAAAAATCAGAGCTTCCGACAGGCAATGACCTTGCGGCGCTTAAGTGGCTGTCTTTGAACACGCCCTCTGATTCAGTGATTCTCGGAAGAGCTGATGAGGGGTTTGCAATTGCTGGACTGGCTAAAAGGAAAAATGTTGCAGACACCAGTTTTATTCTGATAAATAATGCAGATGAGCGTTTCAATGACGTGACCAGGGTTTTCAGCCTCAGGACAACTGCAGAGGCAATCAATATTTTTGAAAAATACGGCGTAGACTATGTTCTGCTGACCTCGTCAACCCAGAGGCTTGAGTCAATTAGCGGCCTGCATTTTGGCTCTGACAACGAATGCTTTAGATTGCTGTACGACAATATTTCAAAGGTTTACAAGGTAAAATGCACAGTGCAGAAAGAGATTAAAAAAGATTTTGGATTAGAAGCCGGAGATTAGACAATGGGGATTAAAAAATGAGATTAAAAATAAAGCCAAAAAAGCTGCTTAAGAAAGAGTTTTTAATAAAATTCTTGACTGTCATAATCTCTGCGCTCTCGCTCACTATTGTTTCCTTCCTGAGAATCAAAAATTCAGCATATCTTCCTCCAGGCCCCGAAAGCTATAACTCTCTTCTGCTGGCCAAGGATCTTGCGCTTGGCAGCCAGACAATCAACCTTTTCCATCTTGTGCTGAGGATAATGAACAACAACTTTGTTATCCTGGCGTTCCAGATTTTGCTGGGAATGCTTTCGCTTATATTTTTAAGCAAGTTTTTTGCAGAGCTGAAGCTAAAGCCGGAGGTAAGAATTGCTGCAATTCTCATATTTCTGCTGTCCCCGCTTTTTCTCTATTCACACTCTGCATTTATTTCATATCCGCTTCTCTGTTTCCTTTCAATAGCAAGCGCCTATTGCCTGATAAAAAAAAGGCTTGCGCTGTTATCTGCCGCGCTTGTGGCCGCCTCATTGATAGATGTGTATGTTTTTGCCTTTCTCCTGCTTGCAGGAGTGATTTACTCATTGAAGAGCAGGTTGCTGAGGGATTACCTGAAAATGATTGTCCTGCCCGGCCTTATCGCGCTGATATTTTCTATTTTTATTTTTAGATTTAACATATTCCCTGTGATTGAAAATCCGGGGCTTTCCTCGATATTCGCAGACTTTGGCTCGCTGGCCGGCTATTCATTGTTTATTGCACTGATGGCTTTTATCGAGATAATCTCCT